>JAAZPS010000041.1 GCA_012797095.1 Bacillota bacterium
CGGAGATCCTTCGCTCCGCTCAGGATGACAGCGGTGGGGCCCTCAACAGGACAGTGAGGTGTGGGACAGCCCCTTTCCTGTCATCCTGAGGGCAAAGCCCGAAGGATCTCTTCCGGTTACCCCGCTGGAGGGGGCCGGGTATCCGCTGATCCGGTTGACTATTTCCCGGATCCCGCCGGAGAGCGTAATTCCCTATAGCAGAACCACAACCGCTGGAAACGGCAGGAATGAACCGGCCGTTTGTAGAAAAGAGGTATTATGGCAAACGCTGCCACGGTGATAGCAAGTAAACGGCTGCAATCTGTCGCCTCAGCAGGGAGTTTGTAAAAGATGAACCATACCGGAAATGTCCGCCACCGCTTCTTTTCCGTGGTCGGCTTTTCATTTTTCTTTGCCTATCTGCTGGCCTTCCTCTTCGAGGGACAGCTCCTCTACGGCCTGCTGGAGCATCACGGCGAGGAGCCTGTGCTCTACATAACTGTCGCCATCGCGGCCCATTTTGCCGGGCTCTCATCGGTCGGTTTCCTGATCAGGGATATCTCCACCGCCCGCAGATTCATGCTGTTCGGGGCGGGATTCATCTTTCTGGCCACGCTTCCCTTCTACTTTGCCCCTTCACTATTGTGGACGGCAGGCCTGCTTGCCGCCGGATTTATCTCCGGCGGCACCGTTGCTGCCTGGGGTTTTTACCTGAAAACCTTTACCCCCAGAAATGAGCGGTTGAGGTCATGCGCCGATCTCCTGATCCTCTCCAATCTCCTGATGATCGCCTTCGATCTGCTCGCTGCCCTGTGGTCGCCTGCCGGCGGCCTGAGCCTGACCCTCCTGTGCCTCCCCCTGGGGGCGGTCTTCATCTTCATCCTGCCCGCGAAAGGGAGACAGCCCCTCACCGCTGCCGGCGCACCCGAACCGGAAATCTCCGTGAGGCTGCCCCTGTTGCTGCTCTGCTTCTTCGTCTTCATGATCACGATCAATTCCGGGCTGATGTACCAGGTCTTCAACCCTGCCTTTGCCCATCTGACCCTGCTGACAAGCTGGTACTGGGCCGTACCCTACATCGCGGCGCTCGCCATCCTGCGCAGCCTACCCATGAAGGTGGATCGTTCGAAGATGCTCTATGCGGGCATGGCCATGATCATCGCCGCATTCATCGGCTTCATGCTGCTGGGCAGACAGGAGCGGGATTACCTCATTGTCGATACCCTGATGCTCGGCGCCTGCGGCATCTTCGACCTCTTCTGGTGGAGCATCCTCGGCGAGATGCTCGATTTCACGAAAAGACCGGCGGCAGTATTCGGGCTCGGCCTCTCGGCCAATGTGCTCGGCGTGCTCTGCGGTGACCTGCTCGGCATGACGATCACCTCGATCAACCTGCCCGACGCCGAGGTTGCCGTGATCGCCCTGAGCGTGGTCTGCGTGACCCTCATTCTCCTGCCGCCGCTCAACCGACAGCTCGTTCTGCTGCTGAAGAACCACACCTACCTGCTCGCCTACTCGGCCATACCCCTGGAGCAGAGGGCGGAGATCGTTCACCGCCTGGAACCCCTGGATCCCCTCACTCCCCGGGAGGAAGAGGTCCTGCAGCTGATCCTGGACGGAAATTCCAATCGGCAGATCGCCGCCCTGCTCTTCGTCAGTGAAAATACGGTGAAAACACATATCCGCAATATCTTCTCCAAATACGGCACGCGGAGCCGTGCCGAGCTGATCAGCGCCCTGCTCCAGGACCGGAACCGCTAGCAAAAACCCCCTTCATTACCCCGAAATCTCTTTTTCATCCCAAAGTATGAGCGCCAGATTCTGCAATATCATCCTTTCGAACGATGACCGTACCCCTCTTTTCCGCGAAGATGAAGAGGGAGGAGAACTGTCGGTGCTCTCTTTGCAAAACCGAAAAACCCTGTTTGCCGCTCTGCTGATCTGCTCCATCCTGCTGACAGTATGGTTTGCTGCAGCCGCACTCCCCTTTTTTGCATTTATCTTTGCCGCCAGCAGTATCGCCCTGCTGATCATTTTTGGGCGGATCGCACGCTTGCTCCAGGTGGTCAGACTGATCCGGGAAAATCAGATCCTGGCAGTGCCTGCAGCATGGCTGCAGGAGAACGACCCTGGCTGCACCTGTACAGAGGAGAGCATCGTATCCACCTTCGGTGCAATCATTGGCTCCAGGGTGTTCCAGTGGGGGCAGGGCGGTCTCGGCGGCAGCCGCCTGCTCGATATCGCGATCGACAGAAAAGCGATCACCCTCACCTTCGGGACAAAAGCGAAGATCGCGAAACTGACACTGCTGCATGGGTTGACGGAAAGCGAGGCGGCAATGCAGTTGCAGGAAAAATTTAATTTTGAAACGGGTGTCAAGGCAAAGCTGACCGGGTGGTCCTTGACGGACCCGCCGCGATGATCCCCCATCGGATCGGAGCGGAAAAACGAAACAAAGAGCCGGTTCAAGATTTTATTATCAAAAGGAGAGCGTCTACCATGAGCAAATTGGTGGAGATCTTCGCCTATGGTTTTGGTCTGGAAAACCATGAACAGCGAAAGGTAGTGATCTTGTGGGTAAAATCTGCAATGATTGCGGGGTAACCCTCGAGGAGGGCGCCAGCTCTTGCCCCGGGTGCGAGACAAAGGTTCCGGACAATGCAGATCGGCTTGAGAATACAGCAATCAAACAAGAAAAAATTGAAACTTCATCGGAGGGAGCATCGACCAACCAGGCCCCGGCGGACACCTTGCCGCCTGCTCCCGGGAAAAAAGGGCCACTGCTGGGCACCTATCTCCGGCAATCACTCGATATTTTGAAGAATCCCCGACAGATGCTGCCCACGATTATCCTGGGCCTGGTCTGGCTGGCGATAGCGTTGCTCGGTTCTCTGGGGATCAATCCATTACCTGTGCGTATTCTCAGCTTCCTCACCTACGCGCAGGGTGGAATGTTCGGCGGTTTGATCGGCGCTGTCGGGGGAATTGTCGGCAAGGTGATCGTCGCTGCCTTCCTGAACGCGACTCTGTTGCCCTTGCTTCAGAAAAAGAGACCCTTTTCCGAAATTGGCGGCGGCTTCAAAAAGTTTGCCGGGATGCTGGCCGTTAAAAGCATCGGTTCTGCCGCCTCGCTTCTGGGGGGGACCGGCGCTTCCCTGCTGCTCTATACCTTTATGAACAGCAACCACTCCCTGGAAAACAGCATGGTCGGAATTATCGCTTTTGTGATAATGCTCCAGAACCTGAACCGGCAGAACGGATTGTTGTGGGAACTTCTTTTTTCAATTGTCCGGGCTATCACCAAAGGTAAAACCCCCTCTTCCACGGAGATCGGCCGCTGCATCAGCGGGATGGCCCTGGGCTTCGGCCTTGCCATAGCTTTATCTGCAATCAAGCCTCGGCTGGGCACCTTGCTGGGGATCTTGTTGCTGATCACTGCGTTCATCTCCTCTGTCCTTTCAAGAAACAAAAAGGAGGTCGAGATTGCATGAACAGAAAGAAGATACCCGTGGGTGTCGTGCTAACTGTACTTTGTACCGCGCTGATTCTGTCAGGTCATCTCGCTGCAGCCCCAAAATATAAAGAGGGCGATTGGTTGACCAAAGACGAGTTTTTCAACCTTTTTGAACTGAATGAATACATTGGATGGGGTCTGGCGGGATCCCGGATTGGCGAAAATATGAGCGATAGCGGCCTGGAACTTTACCCCGTCAAGATAAAAGCATCACTACATGAGGTTATGCTGGGCCCCGTCAGCACCGCGATACATCTTGCCACGGGATCCCAATCATACGTACTCAATTGCAACAATCTCGGGAAGCAAATTCTTCTGGGGACAGAGCCGGTAAGCATAAGCTTTTCCGGCGGGGAAAGCGTTGTCCCTGCAGAATACGGCCATTTTTCATACAATTACGATATCACCATCAGCAATCTTACCTACAGCTATAACAGGGTTTTTTCAAGCCTGGGTTCACCTTTTGATGCGCATCACGACACCGCCGGCCATG
The DNA here is from genome assembly GCA_012797095.1 of Bacillota bacterium. Classification (GTDB taxonomy): domain Bacteria; phylum Bacillota; class Dethiobacteria; order DTU022; family DTU022; genus JAAZPQ01. Next base: position 3,987 of record JAAZPS010000041.1, read on the forward strand.
TAGAAGCTTTCGGATTGTACACTACAGGTCCCGACGATATCAGGCAAGAACAATTCAGTGGATCCATCTCGGAAAAGGATAAAAGCAAAAGAATGCAATGTGCGATTGACGATGACGGTGAAATGATCCTCACCATACTCACCAACATCGAAAGTGATTCCTCCACCGAGCCCGATCGAAACGGATGGATCGAATTTCGGGTAGATGAAGTGCAGCTCGGCAAATTAGCAAGTACAGATAAAGGGATCACCCTTTTCCAGGGAACGGGAAAAGGGGGTAATTCATCAACGCCTGCGGATCCTTCAAAGACGCTGATTATCAGCATTATCGCCATTCTGGCAGCGATCCTGTTCGGCAATGCGGGTGGCTCCCTTGGGCCGGCGCCGGCAGAGTCCGGCGGTGGACCGCCTTCCTTTACAGATAATTTTCCGGAGGTTTCGCAAACAGATCTGGGACCATGGGTTCGTTTCGATAGCGATGGAGACCTTCAATCTACCGATCCGGTAACCGGACAGCAGCGTACTTTTGTGGATAATGGTGACGGGACTTACACCGATCCGCTTACCGGCGCCACCTATACCCCTGAAGAGCTCTCCGGGCAGATGGGGCACCGGGCGGACAACGCCGACACCATACGCCAGGATCAAGAACAATTTGAAAGGAATGTGCGTGAGGATGCGGAACGCAACAAAGAATTGAGCAGCGACAGCAAAAACCTTCAAGAAGAGCTGCAGCGTTTAAGAGAAGAACGGGCCCGCCAGGAAAGTGTAGAAAGGATCGCCGTGAATCTGGGAATGAGCGGTGCAAGCGAAGATGAAGTGAGGCAAGAATTGAAGCGGCGCCTGGAACGGGATGAAGTTTTCAGGCAAAAGATGAATGATTACGCCAAAAATCGCGATACCGCTGTGGATATCCTTGAAACTGTCGTGGAGGCTGTTGATTTCGGCATGGCCATAGGTGAGGTTGTGGTCCCGGGGGGCCAGACAGTTTCTGCCGTGTACCAGGGGGCTAAAAATGTGGTCGAAACAGTTGGCGAAAAGGGCGCAAGTTTAAGCTCGCTGGCAGAGGGCGTTGTGAAAGGTGGTACAGACGCGGTGACCACGATGATGGATTCCGGGATCCGCAAAGCTGCCACCACAATTGCCGGGACAGCGGCCGGCGAGGTAATGGGAGCCGTTACCGACGGCAAAGATATCACCAAGGCAGCGGCTGATGGTCTGCTAAAGGGAGTGGGCAATGCCGTAACAGGGGCCGTTGGCGATGCTGTGGGAGATGCAGCAAAATCCACAAGCGGTAAGGTTACCGAAAAAATTGTGGAAACCGTCCTGGACAAAACCGTCATTCAAGCGGTCTCCGATGAAGTCTTGAAGGAGAAGGAATAGGGGAGCAAAGCCTGAGGCGGCTCGGATATATGCAGATTACTCTGGCGGCAACAGTTTCTCGGGATAATTTCATGTTTTAAACGGGCATAAAGGCAAAGTTGCCCCGGGGGTCCCTGACGGGCCCTCCGGGGCAAAAGAACAGCAAAGGAGAGCGTTACCATGATCAAATTGCTGAAAACTCACCGCTGGTTAAGCGCTGCCATCGCTGCCGGGGTGCTCCTTCTGGCAGGACTGGGGATCTACAGCCTGGCCACCCGCACACCCGGGACTCTGCTGTCGGGGAAAAGTCCATCCAAACAGATCGTCTCCGTAAGGGGTGCCTCGGCAGATTTCGGCTGTTTGCTCGACAGCGACGCCACCGTGACCATCAAGAAGGTTCAACCCGCCGCGATCGATCCTGCGGTGGAGATCTTCGCCTATGATTTTCGTCTATCCTCCGGTCAGCCCGACGGTTTCATCGAGCTCGCCATCTCATACCCGGACAGCGGATTGAGCGAGGATGAGGAGAAAGAAGCGGTCTGCGGAAAATACTACAACGAACAGACCGATAAGTGGGAGGATGTCATCTACACGGTGGACCCCGTTTCAAACACTGTCCGGATTCTCACCGATCATCTCTCGGTTTACGGTGTCTTCAAGATAGTCGACCCGACCAAGCGCAGCGCCCACATTCCGGAAGTGAATATCTATGAGACCGGCATGACCACAAAGCAAGCCCAAAAAATATTGGAGAGCTACGCTGCCCGGGGCACCGGCTGGAAAGAAGATGTCGCCGGCGCCACCATCGAGGCGCTGGGCAGCTATCCCTACTTTGCCGCCTCCTCCGCCCCCACCCTGTTGACCCTGGGCGGCGCCTACGACAGCATCTTCAGCAGCAGCTTCAACAACTCCCTCAGCATTCTGGGACTGACCACGGCCTGCGCGCAATTTGCCTATGACGCCTACCACAATGGATTGACCAGCACCGAGACCTCCATCAGCGGCATGAAAAC
>JAAZPS010000042.1 GCA_012797095.1 Bacillota bacterium
AAGCGAGGCGTAGCCCTTGTTGTCGCCGTCCAGATTGGCAAGACGGTTGCCCAGACAGGTGGCATGGACCCCGAACCAGGTGATGAGCGCGGCCAGGGTGTCGTTTCGCCTGACGGTCAAAGCCTGCATCTCGCGATTGACTGCCAGATGACACTCATCATCGCTGTACCTGGTGACATCGGGGTTCCGGTTGTATGAATCGAGGGAGCGGTTCCAGGCTACCGGTATATCATCGGGAATCTCACCGGCGGTGAAGCTCACCTTGGCAGGCCCGGCCGTAGCGATCGCTTCATCGAGGGCCTCCAGCGTCTGTTGAACGATATTTTCAACGAGATGGGGATGGAATCCTGGGGTGACCACATTGTAAAGCGGCTCGTGAGCGCAGCCGCCGTAGCCGGAATGGGTGTGGGTACAGGCGACGATCACCCCCCGGGGGTCGATCCGGGGATAGCGTCTGGCCAGTTCCTCCTCGATGCTGCTGCGCATGGCATGGGTGACGTAGCCCAGATCCAAGCAGATATAGACGATCTCTGCTCCGGACCTATCTTTAAAATAGAACAGACGGGTGTACAGCCTGTTGCGGAAACCCTTCTGGCGGTGGAACCACATCCCGTAGCCGTGCATGGCATACCCTTCGGAAACAACGGTGATATCACGCCTGGCAAATCCTACCTGGTACATTTCAGGTCCTCCGTCAAAAAATTGTAATTATTAGCATTGATGATCCTATTCCAGTTGGCGCATCTTTTTCCTGCAAGGAGTCGCCAGAATTCGTCGGGAGGCAAAGAAATCATCGGCAGATGTGGCTTTGTTAATCGTTATCTGGTAAGATTGAGTTGCTGAGTCAAACAGCCCAATAAATATAGCGAAAGGGGATCATCATGGAAAAACTTAAAGGTACCAAAACCGAAAAAAACCTGAAAGAGGCTTTTGTCGGCGAATCGATGGCGCGCAACAATTACACCTATTTCGCCAGCAAGGCCAAAAAAGAGGGTTATGAGCAGATTTCCGCCATCTTCATCGAGACTGCGGATAACGAAAAAGAACATGCCGAGATGATGGTCAAGTTCTTGAAGGGCATCGGGACCACCGAGGAAAATCTGGCTGCTGCTGCCGATGGCGAACATTACGAGTGGACCGATATGTACAGACGCTTTGCCGCCGATGCACGCGAGGAAGGGTTCAACGATATCGCCGATATCTTTGATCATATTGGCAAGGTGGAAGAGCAGCACGAAAAGCGTTTCAGAGCGCTGCTGAAGAACCTGCAGGAAGGCACAGTGTTCAAGCGGGAAGAAGAGGTGGAGTGGAAGTGCCGTAACTGCGGCTACATTCACACCGGGAAAACAGCACCGGAAATTTGCCCGGCCTGCCTCCATGCCCAGTCGTACTACGAGCTCAGAGCGGAGAACTACTAGCCGAGACGGCGGGGGCAACCCCGCCGTTTTTGCGTCACTGCTGTTTTTAGAGCAGTGACAGCAGGATAACTGTTGCAAGTGTAATCGCTGGGTACGAAATTCCTGTCTCTTTTGTCCCCTGTATCCCAAGGCTGGCTGATCGGGGCGCCCGGGAATTAAAGAGAAGCGGTGCCCGGGTCAAAATATCTGGGAAGGTGCTGATCGCCGGGGGCTGCTCAACCTTCAGGTGATGGGGCGGGCTTCTCTTCAGCGGCCAGCATGACCGCGCCGATGACGAGAAGGCAGCCGGCGCCCTGGAAGAGAGTGATCGGTTCCCGGAAAAGCAGCGAGATGATGATCGTGCCCACGGGGATCAAGTTGAGAAAGATGGCGGAGCGGCCCGCACCGAGGATCGAGACACCTCTGTTCCACCAGAAGAATGCGAGCACCGAGCCGATGAGCGAAAGGTAGAGGACCGCGGCGATGGCCGGCCCGCCGGCGTTCAAAAATGCAGCTGGACCGGGACTGCTGAAAAGACCACAGGGCAGCAGAAGCAGGGTGCCGGTGAGAAAGCCGTAAAAGGTGGTGATTACCGGAGAAAAGCGGCTGCTGGTCATCTTGATGATCAGGGAATAAGCGGACCAGCTGAGGACGGAAAGCAGCGTCAGGATATCGCCGGCGTTGAACTGCAGCGTTGTGAGCGTCTGCCAGGAACCGCCGCTGATCACCAGAACCACGCCGAAAAAGGAGAGCAGGGCGCCCCCGGCGAGCCGTGCGGTAAACTTCTCCCTGAGCAGCCGGGTTGCCAGAATGGCGGTGACGATGGGGTTGGTCGCGGTGATCAGGGAGCCGTTTATCGCTGAAGTGTATTTCATGGCGTACATGAAGAAAACGTTGTAGAAGAAGATGCCGGTCAGGCCGAGCAGGAAGAAATCAAGCCAGTCTTTTGCCTTGATCGCCGTGCTGAAGATCTCCCGCCTTCCGACAATCAGCAGCACCACCGTGGCGATGGCAAAACGGATCAGGGCCACGCTCAAGGGATGCAAACCGGTCAGGGCGAAGCCGGCTGCATTGAAGGTGCCGCCCCAGATAAAAGCGACCAGGACCATCAGCAGGTAGATTGTTCTATCTTTGGCCACAGCGATCTGCTCCTTTTGCTGCGATGACAATGATCATATATCTTCGTCTGCAAAAAAGTAATCCCTGCAGCGAGTCCGCAGGGAGCTAAATTTGCGGGCAATCTTTAAATGTAAACCGGTTCTCCGCCGAAGCTGTCCGACGGTCGGTTGCAGGGGCTTCAACACTATCCCGGCGAGGGATAGTGGCCGTACCGCTGGACCGATTGCAACATTGCCTTGACGTTTTCCGGCCTGGCATCGATCGGGATCGTGCATCCGGAGCTGAGGATGAAGCCTCCGTCATGACCCACCTCCCGAAAGAGCCTGCGGCAATACTGCTCGACCTCTTCAGGCCGGCCCAGCTTGAGCATGGTTGCCGGAACATCTCCCATGATACACATATGGTCGCCGATGATCTTTTTCGCTTCAAAGATATCCGTGGCCCCGTCCAGGTTGAGAATGCATTTGCCCCGGGGAAATTCCTTGAAGAAGTGCAGGAAAGGGGTCCAGTCACTGTCCAGGTGAAGCACCGGAGTGATCTTGTGGCGGACGTAATAGCGGCACATCTCCAGCCATTCCGGCAGGGCATACTTCTCAAACTGTTTGGGATTGATCGAGGAGGCGCTCGTTCGGGTTCCCCCCATGAAAACGCGGGGGACCCCCGATAAACGGGAAAGGATCAGGCCGAGGGGCTTGAACAGTTTGATGAATTCCTTACCGGCTGCCTGCATCTCTTCGGGATGGCGGTAAAGGTCCATGACGTAATCGGTAAAGGAGCGCAAACCGATGGAGATCCATTCCATCGGCGTGAAAGTAAGATTGGGGCCTACCAGAGTCGTGACCCCTTTCTTTTTCCACCGGCGGGCCGAAAGCTTGAACTGGATCCCGTAGGAGGCGATCTTGAAAGATTGCTTGATCAATCTGGGGAAACTGCCCATGATCGGATTATGAAGCCGCATCTTGCCGAACATCCAGCGGGCGGCACCTTTTGCGATAATATCGTTGTATTCTTCTGCTTCCATAACGGTCTTTTCAACAAATTGCCAGAGGGCATCATCGGGGTAGCCGTCGACCCCGGGAAGCATGGGCGGAACCAAAAAGATCAGGCTCATCAGCGGAGCCATGCCGGCGTAGGAGAGGCTCATTCCATCGATCATCCCCAGATCGGCGATCGTCTTCTCCAGGGCCCGGTCATATTTTTTTATATCGAACAGCATCTCATGCTGGGTGATTCCCCCGTAGCGGCTGGCAAACATATCGATCAGCGGCACCACCGGTATCCGGTCCGGTTTGCCCAGTCTTATGGCCGTATTGATTCTTTCTTCAGAAGTGATCAGCGCCATCGGCCAACCCTCCCTTGGACCGGTCCAGATAGGAGCTGACCAGCCGCACCGCTTCACCGGCATCCTTGCCCCAGGCATCGGCGCCGCAGTATTCGAGAACTGATCCGTCGACAGGGGCGCCGCCGATTATTATTGTTACCCCTTCGCGAAGACCGGCTTTCTTGAATCTGTCTACTGTCTCCTTCATCGTCTCGAAGGCGACGGTTAGAAGTGCGGAGAGGCCGACAATGCGGGCGCCGGTTTCCTTCACTTTCTCGACGAAACGATCAGCCTTGACATCCTCGCCCAGATCATGCACTTCGTAGCCCTCGCAGCGCAGCAGTGAAGCAACAATATTCTTGCCGATGTAGTGGATATCGCCCTCGACCGTGCCGAGGACGATCTCTCCCTTTTTCTCGCCGCTCGCCGTTTCAAGGTGGGGATCGATCAAGACGGTGGCCTGGTTGAAGATCTCTGCCGCCATGATCAACTCGGAGAGATAGTATTCTTTACGTTCAAAGCGATCCCCGATTGTGGCCATGGCCCCTCGCAGCGCCTCGATCAGATCAAGGGGGTCAGCTCCCCCGGCCAGCAGTCTTCCAACCTCCCCCAGAGTATCTTGCTCCTGAATATTGGTCATGAATTGAACCAATCGCTCCATTCTATCTCCTCCTGCTCAACTGATCGGGAATCGACGGATCTGGTGATCTTTGCTGGCCCTTTCCTGGGGATTTGCGTCTTTGTAGTTGGGGGCGCGGTTGCTAATCTCGGTAGTAACGATCCCTGATGGATGTAGACCCTCCAGAAAAGCATACCCCGGCCAGGCAGTATTGTCAATCAAGTCAGCCTATTCATCCTTGTAGCA
>JAAZPS010000043.1 GCA_012797095.1 Bacillota bacterium
AGAGATCTATCTGGCGGTGCTGCCCTTCTTCCACAGTTACGGCATGACCACGGTGATGAACACGCCGCTTTTCAGCGGTAACAAGATCGTGATGCTGCCCCGCTTTGTCCTCGCCGATGTTCTCAAAACGATCGACAAGGAAAAGCCAACGCTCTTCCCCGGGGTGCCGACCATGTATGTGGCGATCAACAACGCCCCCGATCTGGCCAAACACGATATCAAGTCCGTCCGGGTCTGCATCAGCGGTGCCGCCCCGCTGCCGGTGGAGGTGCAGAAGCAGTTTGAAAAAAATACCGGCGGCAAACTGGTCGAAGGTTACGGCCTCTCGGAAGCATCACCGGTCACCCATGCCAATCCGATCTATGGCAAGAGCATCATCGGCAGCATCGGCCTGCCCTTCCCCGATACCGAGGTCAAGATCGTCGATCTCGAAACGGGGAAAGAGGTGCTACCCATCGGCGAGGTCGGAGAGATGTGCGTGCGCGGCCCGCAGGTGATGGAATGCTATCACAATATGCCTGAAGAGACGGCAAACAGCCTGCGCGACGGCTGGCTCTACACCGGAGATATCGGCAGACTGGACGAGGACGGGTACACCTATATCGTCGACCGGAAGAAAGATATGGTCATCGCCGGGGGCTACAATATCTACCCCCGCGATATTGAGGAGGTCCTTTTCACCCACCCGAAGATCGTCGAGGCCGCCGTTGCCGGCGTGATGGACCCGTACCGCGGTGAGACCCTCAAGGCCTATGTGGTCCTGAAGGAAGGGGAAAGCCTCACCGAAGCAGAGGTTATCCAGTACTGCAAGGACAACCTGGCCGCGTACAAGGTCCCCAAACTCGTTGAATTCCGCGAGGAGCTGCCGAAGACAATGGTTGGCAAGGTGCTGCGGCGCGTTCTCAGGGAGGAAGAGGAGAAAAAAGCAGCGCAGGCCGGCAAGTAAAAAAACCACCGCTCATCCAAGGGGCCTCCCCTCGGCGGGAGGCCCCTTCTGTTTACCCACTATCCCAGCGTGGAGAGCACCACCTCCAGTGTTGCCAGGGCTTGCTCCAGCTCCGCCTCGGCAATGGTCAGGGGCGGCAGAAAGCGCAGAATCCGCTCCCCGATGGCATTGACCAGCAGCCCCTTCTCCTGACAGCTCCGCTGCGCCGCCGCCGCCAGCGGCTGATGCAGCTCTAGGGCGGCCATCAGGCCGAGGCCGCGCTTCTCCATCACCAGTCCGGGATAGGACGAATGCAGCCGCTCCAGCCCGTTCATGAACAATTCGCTTCTTGTCCGCACCCCGTCCAGGAAGGATTCCCCCAGGATGATCTGCAGCACTGCCAGCGCCGCCCGGCAGGTGACCGGGTTGCCCCCGAAGGTGGAAGCATGATCGCCGGGCTTGAATATCTCCGCCGCCTTCGAACCGGCCAGAAGCACCCCGATAGGCATCCCGCCCCCCAGCCCCTTGGCCGTGGTCAGCAGGTCCGGCAGCACCCCCCAGTGCTCGTAGGCCCACAGTTTCCCGGTGCGGCCCAGCCCGCACTGGACCTCGTCAAAGATCAGCAGCAGCCCCTCACGGTCGCAGAGCTCGCGCAGGCCGCGGATGAAAGATTGCTCGGCCACGTAGATCCCGCCCTCACCCTGCACCGGCTCGATCATGATCGCCGCGGTCTCCCGGTCCACCAGCTGCTCGAAAGAGGCCAGGTCGTTGAACCGGCCATAGGCGAAACCCGCCGGCAGCGGGGCAAAACCCTGCTGATATTTCTCCTGCCCCGTGGCCGTCACCGTGGCCAGGGTGCGGCCATGAAAGGAATTCGCCGCGGTGATCACCTTGTAGCGCCCCGGATGGTGATACTTGCGGGCCAGCTTGATCGCCGCCTCATTGGCCTCGGCCCCGCTGTTGGCGAAAAAGGCCCGCTCCCCCGCCGAATGCTCCACCAGAACCCGGGCCAGCTCGGCCTGCGGCCGGGTGTAGTAAAGGTTCGAAACATGGATCAGCTCCCGGACCTGGCTGCAGACAGCCTCGATCACTTGCGGATGACAGTGCCCCAACAGATTCACCGCCAGCCCGCCGACCAGATCAAGGTAGCGCTGCCCCTCCCCATCCCAGACGTAGGAGCCCGCCCCCCTTTCCAGAAAGAGATTCCGCCCCCTGGTCCGGCCGTACGTATTGAGCACGTACCGGGCATCCAATTCTTCTATTGACATCATCATAACTCTCTCCCAACCTGTTAAGATTAAATTATAGCCACCCCGCTACAGCGTCACCATCGTTCCGATCCCGGCATCGGTGAAGATCTCCAGGATCAGGGCATGCTTCTGCCGGCCGTCGATAATATGGGCCCGGGAAACACCCTGCTTCAGCGCCTGCAAACAGGCTTCAACCTTCGGGATCATCCCGCCGTTGATCTGCCCCTCCTGGATCAGATAGCGGATCTCGTTTTCCTTGATCGCGGAGATGATCCCCGCCTCCTTATCCGCCTGCCGGTAGACCCCTTCCACATCCGTCAGCACGATCAGCTTCTCCGCCTGCAGTGCCCCGGCCAGCTCGCCGGCAGCATGATCGGCATTGATATTCAAACTCTCCCATGAAGGGCCCGCCCCGATGGAGGAGATCACCGGAATGTAACCTTTCTCGCTGAGCGTCTCGATGAGCGCCGTATCGACATGCTCGATCTGGCCGACCCTGCCCAGGTCGACCCGCTCATCGGGAGCATCGGCCGGCGAGAAGGGCTCCCTTTTGCGGCACTGAAAAAGACCGGCATCACCACCGCTCAGCCCGACAGCCCGGGCCCCGCAGCGGCTGAGCAGGGCCACGATCTGGCGGTTCACCTTGCCCTGCAGCACCATCTCCGCGATCTCCATGGTCTCATCATCGGTCACGCGCAGACCGCCGGCAAATTGCGGCTTTTTCCCCAACCGCCGCATCATCTCGTTGATCTCGCTACCCCCACCGTGCACCAGGACCGGCTTGATCCCGATCTGCTTCAACAGAACGATATCGGTCACTACCGTGGCCATCAGCTCGCTGCTGACCATGGCCTGTCCGCCGTATTTGACCACAAAATATTTCCCGGAAAATAATTGCATATATGGGAGCGCCTCGACCAGCGCCTCCGCCTTCGAGATCGAGCTCTCCGCAAATCCACTGTTCATCAAACCAGTTCCCCCTCACTAGACTCTGCGATCCGTTCAGGACCGGTAATGGCTGTTGATCGAAACATACTCATGGCTCAGATCGGTACCCCAGGCGGTCAGGGAAGCGGGCCCGGCATTGAGCGCCACCCGCACCGCGATCTCTCTCGACTGCAGGATGGTCCGGGCCTCGCTTTCCGAAAAATCGACCGCCCCGCCCCCGGCAGCCACCTGCAGCGGCCCCAGAAAGATATCGACCTTCCCGGGATCAAAGGCGACCCCGGCATAACCGAGTGCGGCCATGATCCGCCCCCAGTTGGCATCTTCACCGTAAAAAGCGGTCTTCACCAACGGTGAATTGAGCACCGCTCTGGCCAGAATCCTGGCTGCTACCGCATCGGGAGCCCCCTGCACGGTCAGCGTGATCACCTTGGTCGCCCCCTCGCCGTCGGAGACGATCTGGTAGGCCAGCTCCTGGCATAGCTCCACCAGCATTTCAGCCAAAGCTTTGGCGAGCTCGCTTCCCTCGACCACCTCCTCCAGCGGGGCCGCCCCGTTGGCCAGCGCAAGCACCGTATCATTGGTCGAGGTGTCCCCGTCGATGGTGATCAGATTGAACGAGCGCTCAACCGCCTCCCGCAGCAGACGCTGCAGCAGCGCCCGCGAAGCCCTCAGATCGGTATACAAAAAGGCAAGCATCGTCGCCATATCCGGGCAGATCATCCCCGAACCCTTGGCCATCCCGGCCAGATGAAAGGGCACCCCCCGGTAATAACCGCGGTAGGCCGCCTCCTTGGTCGTCCGGTCCGTGGTCAAGATCGCTTCAGCAGCCCGGCGGCCAGCCGACCCCTCCGTTGAAAGAGACCCGGCGGCCCGGACAAGCCCTGCCGTGACCTGCTCCACCGGCAGCTGCTGCCCGATCACCCCGGTAGAGCAGACCAGCACCTGCTCCGGGGAAAGCCCCAGCGCCCCGGCCGCTGCCGCCGCCATCTTCCGGGCATTTTCCAGCCCCACCGCCCCGGTACAGGCATTGGCATTGCCGCTGTTCACCACCACCGCCTGCACCGGATTGGCGATCACTTCACGGCAGAGCTGTACCGGTGCCGCCTGGACCAGGTTCCGGGTAAAGAGCCCCGCCGCTGCCGCCGCGCTCTCGCTGTACACCAATGCCAGATCGTCCTTTTCCTTTTTCAGACCGCAGTTCACCGCTGCAGCGCTGATCCCCTGCACAGCGGTGATTCCGCCCCCCGCCAACTTCTCCAGCACTATCTCTTTGTTCATCGAAAACCACTCCCCCTATGACATTCCTGACCTGATGTTAGAACAGCGGCACCTGGGCCAAACCGCTCTCTTCTGAATAACCGAGCAGCAAATTCATATTCTGCACCGCCTGCCCGGCGGCCCCCTTTACCAGATTATCGATGGCCGAGACGATCACCAGCCTTCCGCTGCGCCGGTCAAAACGCCACCCCAGATCGCAGCAATTGCTCCCCCGGACGTACCTGGTTTCAGGCAGCTGCTCCGCAGGCAGCAGCCGGACAAATGGATCGCCCTCATAGAATTCCCCGAAAAGCCCCGCGACCTGCTCCGGAGTGCCCCCCCCCTGCAGCCGCAGATAGACCGTGCTCAGGATACCCCTGATCATCGGCACCAGGTGGGGGGTGAAATTGAGCGTCACCGTCTCACCGCTCAGCTCACCGAGGATCTGCTCTATCTCGGGCGTATGCTGATGATCGCCGATCCGGTACGCTTTCACGCTCTCGGCACACTCCGGAAAATGGAACGCCGGCCTGGCGGTACGCCCGGCCCCGGAGACCCCGGTCTTGGCATCGATCACCACACTGGCCCAGTCGACCACCCCCGCAGCAGCCAGGGGCGCCAGCGCCAGCAGCGCCCCGGTGGGGAAACAGCCGGGATTGGCCACTAGCGCAGCCCCGGGCAGAGCTTCCCGGTTTATCTCCGGCAGCCCGTAAACCGCCCTCTCCAGCAGCTCCGGAGCTGAATGGGTCCAACCGTACCAGTCCTTGTACAGCCCGGGATCGCGCAGCCTGAAATCGGCGCTCAGATCGATCACCTGCTTCCCTGCATCAAGCAGGGCGGGAACCACCTCCACCGAACGCCCGTGCGGCAGCGCGCAGAAGATCAGCTCCACCGCATCCGGGATCAGCTCGAGAGCCGGCGGTTGCAGCGCCAACCCAACGGCCTGATAAAACTGGGGGTGCACCCGGTAGTACGGCGACCCGGCATCGCCCCGCGAGCTGATAAAAGCCAGCTCCACCCCGGGATGCTGATGGAGCAGCCGGACCAGCTCGCTCCCGGTATATCCTGTTGCACCCAAAATTGCTACTTTCACCTCTAAACCCCCTTAAAAATATTAAAGCCTTCCGTCCTTGAAAGGACGGGAGGCCCGCGGTACCACCTTTGTTGGTCAACGATCAATCGTCAACCCGCTCATGCCGCCTGCAAAGACGGCCCCGATAACGGCGGGAACCGGAACGGTTTACCCACCGGCACCTCGCCGGCTTCAACCGCCGCCTCCAGGGTGCGCTTCACCGCCCGCTTCCGGTCCGGACTCCCACCAACTCCGGCTCGCTTCGCCTCCGCGGAAGGCTACTCTCCCCTTCACCGACTAACTATGAAATTTGATTTCAATCTTACCATATAATCAAGAGTTGTCAAGAGCCCCTCCGCAACAAAATCCCCTATGGGAGATTGCAAGTTTAATTGCCCACCATATTCTCCCAGTAACACTAAGCTGCCACATAAACATCATTGGCTGTTTTGTAACCGAACATCCTTCTTGGATAATTGTTCATCCATTGCTCAATTCGCTTGATGTCGCGAGCA
>JAAZPS010000329.1 GCA_012797095.1 Bacillota bacterium
CCGTGTGCAAAGGGGACTTTTTGTCTGTTTTTCAAAGAGCGATTTTCGCGTTTTCTGGGCGAAATTTATGCTGCCGGCAGGCCAGTTATTGCTTGCCGCAGCCTAATTTTTGAACCCGAGGGCTTGTGCAGGAAGCCCTAATTAGTGCCAAATTGGTGCTGACCGATCCGACATCTATACCCAGGTAGCCATCCACAGATTTAACCCGCTCCCTTCCCTTCGCGCTCCTTTTTGGCCCGGAGCATATCCACAAATGCTTCCAGGCGGGTTTGCATCCCGCCCTCGCCGGTATGTTCATCTACAGTCAAGGTTAAAAAAGGCACCCTTTTTTTCTTTGACTCCAGTTCTACGAATTTACCAACCATAGCATCAGGGCCGCAGGCGAAAGCAGTTACATGAATGACCCCGTCCACTCTCCCGGGCTTCTCCAAATAATAGAGACTGCTCCAGCCGACCCGGTTGCTGTAATGCCAGAAAAAGTTTTGTGGCAGAAACGTAGACATACGGCGTATCTGCCGGGGAGGGACCAGCTCCGGTGTAACCGGGTCTACTCCCATATCCTTAAGCTTCTGGTAAAGATTTGAGCTGAGAAAAGGATCATAGAGGACGTAAGGATAGCCCAGTAAAGCTACCTTCAATTTTTCGCCGGGATTGCTCCCGGATGGCACAGCCACGCCGGCGACATCCGCCCCCGGATCTGTTTCCAAATGACGCATCGCCTCTCGCGGCAGCAGCCCCGCAAGCAGAAGCTGCTGATAGATGCGCTGCTGCCGGCAAGCCCGGAAGCCTGAAGCTACCCATCTGAAATTTCTCTTTGCGCCAAGTGTGCGGGCAATATCCGCAAAAAAAGAAAAAAGCCCGTGGGAATACCTGGTAGCCTGAACCCGGGAATCGATCACCGGCGGCAGTTTCGCCCCCGAAAAGCGGACCATATCCGGCAAGCCAAGAAACTTGGGACAAAAAGTGGCTCTGCCGTCTACACTGACCATCCGGGGAATAAGGAGGTAATCGGCTCGGTCTTTCAAGTCGATGACATGCCCATGAAGGATCTTGATCGGGATACAGGCATCGGTAACTGTATCCCTGATCCCCCATTCGAGGATCTCCCGGTTGGTGGGCCGGGAGAGAACTACTTCTGCTTCCAGACCTTCCAGAAATGTTTTCCACAAGGGATAGTATGAATAAAAAGATAAAGTTTGCGGTATGCCTACAATCAACAACGGTTCACCTTGCCCGGAAAATAATCGGGTAGAGCTTTTTGATGCCAAAGATACCCCATCTAAGTAATTCGAGTTTTTATGTGAAAACCCTTCATGACCATGCTGCAGGGCTGATAAATCAAAAAACCCTGGCCAACAATATTGCCGGCGCCGAACCGGTAGTCATCGAGGGCCCATGTTCTATACTCCCCCAAGATATGATTCGGCGATATATGGGTGTTACCTGATGCCCACCGGCATGAGCAGCAGGGGGGCTCCTTCTACCGCCAGGATCTCTTTCACCGCGGCGTCATCAAAAGCGCCCACGGCAACCGTGGCCAGCTGCAGCGCTTCGGCCTGCAGATAAATATTCTGTGAAACGTAGCCCGCCTCCATGTAAACGTAACGGTAGCCCCTCTCACCATATCTCCGGGTGGTTCTTTCGTAAAGGGCAACCATGACCATGGAAGCCGGCGCCTGTGCCACCACCTTCTGGCCCAGGCAGGCCCGGGCCAACCTTGATCTTAGATCAGCCCGCTGCAGTATTTCAAGCGCGTGAGCCCGGAAATCATAATGATAGAGGCCGGCATCAAGCCCTTCTACACGGCCCGCTGCCAGGTAAAGCTCCAGCGGGTAAGTGGCCCCGGCAGAAGGTGCGGCACGCGTTACCCCGGCAGTGGCCGCCGCGCCAAGCCCGCCCGCAGACCAGAGCAGCTGCCCCGCCTGCGCCAGGCTCAAGCTCTGATCTTGAAAACTGCGCCGCGAGATGCGTTCATGGATCGCCTCCTCCACCGAGACCCGCCCCCGGGTCTCCGGCCGGGGCAGCGTAATCCTAGTCATCGTAATCTCCCCCAATTTTTGTTTATTTTGCCCTTGGTTACACTCACAGTTTTTCCGGTTTTCACCTGTAACCGGCCCAATGAAACAGTTATCTTAACTGCCCTGCGTCAGCAGATGTTGCTCAAAAAAAGAGGCTATCCGGCCGGCCAGGACCTTTTCATCACCATGCCAGAAATGATCGGCGCCTTTGATCACTTCAACCGCACCGGCACCGTCCGGGCCGGTGATCTTCTCTTTTTGCTGAAGGATAAAGGAGGCGGGGATCAGGGTGTCGTCTGCTCCGCAGAGAACCAGCCTGGGCCAGGCGGCGAAGTCGAGGTCCGGTATTTCCTGCGGTGAGACAGCAGCAACTGCCTTGATCCTGCCGCTCTGCATCCCTGCACTCAAGGCGATCGCACCGCCAAAAGAATAACCCGCCAGGCCCACCCGTCCGGAATCGATCTCGCTGTGGCCGGCCAGGCAGTCGATAGCGGCAAGGGTGTCGTCAATCTCCCCCTGACCGCCGTCATGTACACCTTCACTCCGCCCCACCCCGCGGAAATTAAAACAGAAAGAGGCAATCCCCTTTTCAGCCAGAGCCTTGCTGATAGCATAGACCACGTTATTATCCATGCTGCCGCCATACAGCGGGTGAGGATGACAGAGCACCACCCCCGCTCCCGCCCCGGGACGCGGGAGAAGCGCCAGGCGCCCCTCCAGGTTCAGTGTGCCACTCGGGAAAAATACTTTTTCTTGTTTCATTGATTATTTCCTTAATCACATAAGTAGTTTGAATCGAAGGCTTCTTTGATCGCCGCTCACGGCTGACATTGTGCAGCCGGTATGAGAGGCCCTCTTCTTCCAGCTGCTCGATCTGCTTCCGGCAATAAGGGCAGCCGCCTTTACGTATAGCTCGAGCATCAGCAGCAGTTCCTTTCCATATCACCTGTATCCCTTTAACCATCAAACTCTTTCCACGGTAAGCAGGCCTGTTAGACGACCCCAAAGACAGAGACGCCGTCGATCTGCTCTTCAATGGCCCGCCCCTGGTAAACTAGCAGATCAAGGTTGACCAGGGTTTCGTTCACAGCCAAAAGGATATCAAAACCTTTAAGCCGGCCCTTGAAGTAGATAAGTGCCAACCGGTAGGGGTTTTGCGGGCCGGTTGATTTGAGCAAGCTGTAAGTATCCTCCAACCGCTGCCGGTAGAAGGCAATGCGTGAATTTATCAACTCCCCGGGGTTTTCAATGCGAGACCCGTGCCCGGGAAGAATCAAGTCGATCTTCATTTCGGCCAGTTGCTGAAGGCTGTCGAGCATCTGCCCCAGGCTTAAACTGCGCTTTATCCCCGCAGGGGTCATGGTATATTCCGCCAGTGGATTGGTGGTAATAGTGGGCAGAACGATATCACCGGACAGAAGAAGATTTTTTTCGGGCCAGTAAAACACGGTATGCCCGCTGCTGTGCCCGGGCATATGCAGCAGCTGCAGAGAAAAGTGTTCGAATTCCAGGGTCTCATTGCCGCCAATGGTTTTGACCTTTTCGATGGAGCCGCCAAAATGATCCATCATCCGGTCAGCCTTGCCGAAGCCGACCATAACGTCCCGGGGAATACCGGCATTGTGCAGATAGATTTCATCTGCCGGCTCACCTGCCGGTTTAATCTTGGAGAGATCCTCTGAGTGAATCAGGACCTTCGCACCGCTCCGCCGCTGCAGCTCACCGGCAGCGCCAAAATGGTCGACATGGCCGTGCGTGAGCAGAATCCGTTTGATCGAAAAAGGAGATGGCCGAACAAAACACAAATGTATGTTCCCCTTCCCCCGAGGGGGAAGGGGATGGGGGAGCCCCACCGCAAACCCCGTCCTAATGCATTGTTATGTGTTGTCAAACTGAGTTGATCTTGTTAGACTAAGATC
>JAAZPS010000330.1 GCA_012797095.1 Bacillota bacterium
CAGGTAGCCGATCTGTCCCTGGGTCATGGCCCCGCAAACATCGAAGGGCATCGCCGGTGTTTTCTCCCTGGCCAGATCATTCTGCAGGTGCAGCTTGCCCACCTGGGGACCGTTGCCATGAGTAAGCAGGATACTGTGCTCCTCGGTCAGCTCGACCAGCTGCGAGAGCGCTCTGTTCGCGTTTTCGATCTGCTGGGCAAAGCTCCCTTCCTCTCCTGCCTGCAACAGGGCATTGCCTCCCAATGCAATTGTTATTCTCACAATTTCTCCTCCATTAAAACTATCTTCAGCAACCCGGCCAATAATGCTTGATATATTTCCTGTGGACCGGCTGCAGCTCCCGACACCCGCACCGCACCCCGATCCGTTACGCTGACGGCGCTGATTCTATCGGCAGAGTCTTTTTGATCACCGCCAGCGCCGCCGCCGCGTCCCCAGCATGAGCAAGCTGGCCCGGTGCTGGCTTGAAAGGCAGGCAAAAATTTTCCCAGGCTAGAACGATCACCTTTTTGCCTCTTTTCAGAGCGAGGCTCAGTTCCGATAATGTTCCAGCGCCGCCGGTCAAGGCAACAACTATATCCGAAGATTTCACGTTGATCGCATTGCGCGCATCGGACATTCCCGTGTAGATGGGAATATGCACATAAGGGTTGGGGAAGACACCGGGCCGATCCGGATCAAGAGCACTTCCCGTGGGGAGGATCCCCACCACCAGCCCTCCCTGCTCCGCTGCTCCCCTTGAAGCTGCGGCCATAACCCCACCGCCGCCGCCGGATAAGAGCACATACCCTTCCCGGGCAACAAGTTTGCCCAGTTCATACGCCGTCTGATCGGCCGGGCCGGCTTTCCCCGCTCCGATCACCCCGACAATGGGTCTTCTGTGATGAATTCTCACCTTCAATTACCACCCCTGCTGCCGGGCGACTGCTGCTTTCCCGGCAACAGCGCCCCCATAATAGGCTGTTTCGATATTTTTCTTCACTACTGTTCGGTGATCTTTCCCTGGCGGAAAGCTCTGAGATAGCTCTTGCAGTAGTGATCCTGTCCGGTCAGCATCTCTCCTGTTTTGATCAATGACATCATGAAATCATCCAGCGGGTTGATGATTGCCCCTTTCAAACCTTTACCCAGGGCGAGAACTAGAAATGTTTCATTGATCAGGCGGGGTGCCGGAAGGCCGTGAGAGATATTGCTCAGGCCGCAGATGGTTCCCGCATCGGGCAGCTCGACTGCAATCTTCTCCAGAGCTTCGAGAAAGATAGCCCCGGCACGGTGGTTTACGCTTACCGGGATCACCAAAGGATCAAAGTAGACCTTTTGCAAGCTGATCCCGTACGACTGGATCACTGCCGCTGATCTCCGGGCCATCTCCAGACGCCTGGCCGCGGTATCGGGTATCCCTTCGTCGCTCATACAGAGAGCGACCAGATCGGCATCGTATTCCTTGACCAGGGGCAGGATATTCTCCATCCGCCCCTTCTCCAGGCTGACCGAGTTCACCAGGGCACTGCCCCGGTGCTTGCGGAGCGCTCTGCGCAGGGCTTCGGGGTTGGTGCTGTCCAGGCACAGCGGCGCGTCAATCTCGTCCTGAATCACGCTGACCAACCACTCCAGATTGTCCTCTTCCGAGGATGTTGTGGCGGCGTTTGCATCGATATAGTCGGCGCCGGCTTCCTGCTGCTCCCGTGCTACCTTCACGATGAATTCACGATCTTTTCTTTCGATGGCCTCCCCGATACGCTTGATACTGCTATTGATCAGTTCGCCGACAACAAGCATACTTTAAACCTCCTTTGATTCAGATGGGTGTTTCCCCGAAAAAGAGGGGAAACACCCATCCATCTTTCTTTCAACCCGGTTAGGGCAGCGGAACGCCCAGTTCGCGAACTTCTGCCTTGACCTCTTCGTACATTTCCTGCCATTCGGGGAGAGGCTTGATCGTGGTCAGGTCGTAGACCTTGTCAAAGGTCTTCCCGATGGGATGACTTTCATATTCAGGCATATATTTATCGGTGAGCGCCTTGACCATCCGGTCCGCATCGGCGCGGGTAACCCCTTTGAGCGAGCGGGCGACCTCACCGTACAGGCGTGCCTCGAGCCCGCTGGCATGGCCGACTTCCTTGCCGCCGGTTGTCCGGACACCGTCCACCCGGGCCACCCCGGACACGCTGCCGGTGATTGCCGCGGCGGCACACTCACGCAGCAGCACCTTGGTCCCCGGTCCTCCGACGGGCGAGCACAGGATCGTGGTCAGCATGTCGGTGTTGCGGTTCAGGGCCTGATGGGCTGAGCTGGTCGCCCAGAGAAGCTGCGGCACGGTATTGCTGTGATGGAATGGATGGATCGTGCACAGGGAATGGGTCGAGGTCATATTGACCATCTGCAGCAGGATATGCCCACCGACCCCGGCAATGGCAACACCCTCGGGTCCGCCAACATAGCCGCCCAGAATGGGGTTGTAGAAGCTATGCACCGGAACAACTCCGCTGGCGATAAAGTGAGCCACCTTGGAGAGAAGGGAGTAATCGGTCTTCAGTTCGGCCATAAAGCAGGTCCGGTGGCAGTCGGTGGGACGGAAACCGCCGGGAGCGGAAGAGGAGAGCTCGCCCACTTCGCTGGTAGCACTGCTGACACAGCCGATCCCGATATCGGGACGACCGGCCCTTCTGGCGGCTTCCTTGGACAGGGCCGCTTCTTCCCAGCACTGCAAAACTTCCCAGGGTGAACGGGTTCTCCCGGAGCGACCGTAAACCGTGGCCAGGGAACCGTTCCAGATAACATCAAAGATCGGTTCCTGGGCATAGCTCTGCATCAATTCAATGAAGTAATCCTCCGGATCGGTCTGGCCAAAGGGCCCCCCGGCAACTCCCGGAGGCCGATCGTCTTCCGGCCTTCTTGAATAGAAGATGGCCCGATCCCTGCCTGCACCCGCCTCTACCTGGGCGGGGACATAGCGCAGCCAGTGTTCCAGCTCTGCCCGGGTAAAGGTGATCCGGCGGCCGGTGCTGGTGCAAAGCACGCCCAGGGTTTCGGCCATCTCCATGCCCGCTTCAAACAGACGGTCCGCAAAGTCATCATCATTGGGGATGATTGTCTTTCCATCGTAATTGATCTCGTATTTTTTTTGCAGTTCACGGAGCGTTTGCGGGATCATCCGTGATTGAAAATAACGCTCATCTGTTACCGGCCCTTCCTGGGCCTTGTCCAGAACTTCAAGGAGCCTGACTCTGTTTCTGTTCATCTTCATTGTATTATCTTCACCTCGCGTATGATTTACCTAGCTGACAATCTCGTTACAGATATTCACTGCGGCAGTGGAGTCGCGTCCGTACGCATCGGCACCAATTTTCTCGGCATATTCCGGGGTAACCGGGCCGCCGCCAACGATTACCGCAAACTGGTCCCGCTTGCCCTGAACTTTCAACTGACCAACGAGGTCTTCCATGTACGGCATCGACGAAGTGAGCAGTGACGACATTCCGATGATATCGGCGTTTACATCCTCCGCTTTGTTGATAAACGCCTGAACCGAGGCATCCACGCCAACATCGTAAACATCGAATCCGTTAACTTCCAGCATCAGGGCAACCATATCTTTTCCGATATCATGCACGTCGCCCTGGCAGGTGCCGATGACGACCGCTCCCCGACTCTTTGTCCTGTCGCTGTCATCGGTGATCTGGTCGTCCAGCACCTTCCGCACTACCTTGACCGTATCTGCAGCGATCATCAGATCGGGCAGGTATGCTTCCAACCTTTCGAAACGGTGACCGAGCTCGGTCAGGGTGGGAACGATCAACTTTTCAAAGATATCAACCGCCTTCCAGCCCTCCGCCATCAGAGCCTTGGCCGCTTCACCGGCTGCGCTCTCCTCACCTTCCAGGATTGCCTCACTGAGATTTTTCTTCAGCAATTCGTTCTTTTCCATTAAGATTGGCACCACCTTTTGAATTTTACTTTTGCTCTATCAGAAAATAGTCGACCATATCTGAATTGTAGTACCGATCGACATTGCTCTGATCAAAAACGAATGTGGGAACAGAGATCCGTTTTTCCACTTCTTCGCCGTTTATCAGTTTGAGTGCAGTCTCGACGCCTTTACGACCCAGGGTGGGGTAGACGACCCCCGCATGAGCATTGCCTTCCCTGACCTCCTCGAGGAAAGCCTTGGATCCGGCATTTGCAGATACGATCATGATCTCTCCCACTCTACCGTCATTCTTGATTGCTTCCAGTGCCCCCAAAGCCATATCGTCGAAATGGGTGTACAGGGCATCGATCGGTTGGGGATTGGCTGCAAGGACATCCTCGATGGCCGACATGGACTCCGAATAGTGGAAATTTCCGGAGACCTGGGCAATCATCTCCAACCCCTCGTACTGGTCCACCACTTCATGGAAACCGCGAGAACGCTCTTCAACCGCGTGAGAACCGGGCGAACCGATCAACTCCACATACTTGCCCTTGCCGTTCAGCTGTTCAACCAACCATTCGCCTGCCAGCTTGCCCATCACCGCATTTTCGGTTGCAATATAGCTGTCGTATTCAACACCCTCCTCCAGGTCCGCACTGAGGACAATTACCGGTATGTCGGCCTTGTTGGCCGTCTCGATCCCCGGAGTGATCCCATCCGACCACAGCGTGGTGACAATTATTGCATCCACCTTCTGGGCGACCAGATCTTCCAGATCGGCAACCTGCTTCGCCGCATCATCACCGGCGTCCAGGACCACCACCCTGGCGTTGTATTCCTTCCCGACCATCTTGATCTCCTCGGTCATGGCCACCCGCCAGGGGTTGGTCATGCTTGCCTGGGAAAAACCGATCACGATCTGTTCTTCCTGCGGATGACAGCCCACAATAACCATTGCCAGCAACAACCCTATCGCCAGAAGTACCAGTAACTTGCCTGCATCTTTCATGCAATTTTTTCCTCCCTCTGAGTTTGTTGAATCATGCAAAGCACCTTTCATTTTTCACCATCCTTTCTCTGCTGTATTTCATTCATGCTGCTCTCAAACTCACCCGTTCATCGTTCCCGGGTGAAAATTGTCAGGCAACAGCAAGATCCGTCTAGTTGTCGCCTCTGATCTTGAATTCATTGGCCAGCACTGCAACGATGATGATGCCGCCCCTGAAGACATATTGCAGGTACGGACTGACTCCGACCAGGTTCAATATATTGTTGATAATGCCCAGGATAAGTGCGCCGATGAGGGTGCCGCCGGCATTGCCGATCCCCCCGGCAAAGGTGGTCCCCCCGATAACCGTGGCCGCAATTGCATCCAGCTGCAGACCATCGCCGGCCAGAGGCTCACCCACGGTTACCCGGGCAGTCATGATGATTGCGGCCACCGCCGCGATCACCCCGCTGATCACGAATATCGCTCCCTTGTAGCGGTTAACATTGATCCCCGCCAGGCGGGCCGCCTCCGAATTACCCCCCACAGCGTAGACATTCCGTCCAAAAGTGGTCGAGCGCAAGAAGAATATGGCCAGAGCATAGACCACCACCATGATCACCACCGGCACCGGGACAAACCAGATATAACCGGTGCCGAAGAAACGATAAGCATCGGAGACGCCCCGCAGGATCTGGCCGTTCGTGTACAGCAGGGCAAATCCCCGGTAAAGGGTCATCGTTGCCAGGGTGGCAATGAACGGGTACATCCGCCCCTTGGTGATCAACAGGGCGTTGAAGGAGCCCAGGAGCACACCGACCACCAGCATTACCAGGATGGCGATCCCCATCGACACCCCCTGGCCCTGCAATCCTACCGAGACCACCCCGCATACCCCCAGAATGGAGGCGACGGAAAGGTCCACTCCCCCGACCAGCATCGCCAGGGTCATCCCCAGACTCAGCAGAGCCAACACCGAGGCCTGACGGCCCACGCTCAACAGATTATCACCAGTTAAAAAATGCGGACTCAAAATGCTTCCGATCAAGATCAGCAGCAATAAAGCGATGCCGTTCCTGTATCTGTTCAACAAAGACAAGATCACTTTGAGGATTCCCGGATTCTGAGACGCCAATTCTTGCTCGTTACATTTCTGCGCTTTTTGAGCCAACCCCATTACCCCTCCCTGTGGCCAGATCCATGATTTTCTCCTCGGTAGCTTCCGCACGCTGCAGCACACCGGTAATGCTTCCCCGACACATCACCAGGATCCGGTCACTCATTCCCAATATTTCCGGCAATTCGGAAGAGATCATGATTATGCTGCAGCCTTCCTCGCAAAGTTGGTCCATCAGTCGGTAGATCTCTTCCTTCGCTCCAACATCGATCCCCCGTGTCGGCTCGTCGAAGATCAGTATCTTCGAGCGAGCAAATACCCACCTGGCGACAAGAACTTTCTGTTGATTACCCCCGCTGAGATACTTGGCTATCTGGCCCAGGCCGGGGGTCTTTATACGAAACTGCTCCACCAGACCGGCAACATCACCAGTCTCCCTTCTGCGGTGCACCACTCCCAGGCGCGAGATCAATTGCAGTGCCGCAATAGTGACATTATGAAAAACCGGAAGCTCCAGGAATAGACCCAGAGTTTTCCGGTTTTCGGTAAGTAGGCCGATCCCCTGTTCAACAGCGTCCTTCGGTTCCTTGAAATTGACCGGACTGCCCGCTACCTCAACCTGGCCGCTGTCAATGGCATCGGCGGCAAATATCGCGCGGGCCAATTCCGTGCGTCCCGCCCCGACCAGGCCGGCCACGCCAAGGATCTCTCCCCGCTTCAACTCGAAACTGATATCCTTCAGCATCTGGCCGCGGTTCAGCCTGTCCACTCGCAGCACCACTTCATCCTGCGGTTCTCGCGGAGGGGGAAATTCCTTGCCCAGCTCCCGGCCAACCATCATTCTCACCAGTTCCTCGCGCCCCGCAATCTCTTCGATCAGCCTGGTTCCGACCAGCTTGCCGTCCTTCAGAACAGTGACCTGATCGGCTATCTCGAAGATCTCCTCCAGACGGTGAGAGATATAGATCACCCCAACCCCCTTGCTCGTGAGGTTGCGAATGATCTTGAACAGGTTCCGGGTCTCCTGGGGGCTGAGAACGGCCGACGGTTCATCAAGCACGATCAACCGGGCATTGAATGAAAGAGCCTTGGCGATCTCGACAAGCTGACAGGTTGCACTGCCAACTCCGGCAATGAGGGCCCGGGGATCCACCTCGATCCCCAGTCGCTCGAAGATGGAGGCAGTCTGCCTGTACAGGGCATTCCAGTCAACCACTCCCAGTGCCTTGCTGGAGCAGGGAAGGCGCCCGACAAAAACATTTTCCGCCACATTCAGATAGGGTACCAGTTGATGTTCCTGCTGAACCATATTGATCCCCAGATCCAGGGAACAATCCGGACTGCTGATCTGCACCGGTTTTCCTTCAATCTGAATCTCGCCGGAATCTGCAAAATAGGCACCGACCAGAATCTTCATCAAGGTCGATTTTCCGGCACCATTTTCCCCCACCAGAGCATGTACCTGGCCGGCGCAGACATCAAGATTTACGCATTCTAGAGCATTGACACCCGGGAACTTCTTCGAAATGTCTTTCATAGAGAGCAATGGTGCAGTAGACATCGTGATCTGTTCCTCCAACTCTGTTGCCGCGTGATATTGATTATTAGCTTTGCTTTTAC
>JAAZPS010000331.1 GCA_012797095.1 Bacillota bacterium
CAAGATTTACGCATTCTAGAGCATTGACACCCGGGAACTTCTTCGAAATGTCTTTCATAGAGAGCAATGGTGCAGTAGACATCGTGATCTGTTCCTCCAACTCTGTTGCCGCGTGATATTGATTATTAGCTTTGCTTTTACTTAAATTATAGTGGCGGCACTTACCGCCCACAATGAGGGATCTCCCCAAAAAAGGGGTGGGTTTTTCGTACAGTTTGCCTTAAAAGGTCTTGCCTATTTTATAAAACGGGGTTTGATCAGTTTGGCAGCCCGGATACCGAGCTGCAGCGAAAGCATCTCTTCGGGATTGTCGAGACTGCGATGCTTCAGCAGGGAACGGATCCGATCCAACCGGTAGATCATGGTATTGCGGTGAATATAGAGCTGCTGCGCAGCTTTGGTTATATTTCCCTGACACTGAAAATAGATATCCAGAGTTTTCAGTAACTCTGTTTTTGATTCCAGATCATACTCCAGGATGCCCCCCACGGTCAGCCGGACAAACTCGTCCAGCTCGCCCCCCTTCAAACCTTCCTGCAGCAGGTGGTAAACCTCCACCTCTTTGTGACCGGAGACAAAGGGCTCCTGTTCACTGATCTTCATCCCGATCTCCAGCGAATTCAGTGCACTTTCGCAGCTATTCCTCAGTTCCTGAAGCGGCGCTATCTTGCCGTAACCGGCACTGAGCTCGATCGGAGAGAATACAGCTTTAACATGCTCGATGACGGAGGGCACGAAGGAAGAAGGGGCTTTGTACTTATCCGGGTGGTGCCCGGCAAAAACAAAATAGCGATTCCCTTTTCGTATCGTCACAACCGGCAAGCCCGCCTTCTCGATACCCCGGCAGAGCTGCTTGCCGATCTGGTTTTTGATCATGATATTATCGTCATAATCATCCAGACCGCCCTGTTTCGAAAAACGATCGACATTAAAGACGATGCATCCGTAATGCAGCCCTGTCTTGAAGCCCAGGGTCATGGCCCTGTTGTTCAGCGCTGCGTAAGAGGCAACCTTTCCCGCCAGCAGATCATCGAGGAATTCTGTTTTATGCTGCTCCGCTGCTTCATCTATGGTCATCTGCCGGATATAGTAGAGGGCGATAACGGTGGCCGCATGCTCCATGGCCATTCTGTCGAAGTCGTTGACCGCCCGCGAACACTCCTGCACAATGATCTGGCCCACGATGCGGTGATAGACGATAACCGGCACCTTGGCGGACCGCACCGGGGCGCTTTCCAGCCCCCGGTCGGGCTCTCGCGCCAACTTTACCGCTTTCTCTTCCTTTACCTCCGTCTCACCACCTGCAGAGGCCAGTACCGTGCCCGTTTCATCATGCAAGAGCACCGGGTTATCCACCAGCTCCGCCAGAGCTTGAATGACATCCTTCATCTTGCCGCCCTTCAGGGCCACCCGCGTCAGTTTCTGGTGAATATCGAGGGATTGCTCCAGCAGGACACTCTTCCGATTCAGCATGACCGCCAGCAGCGGCACCATGATATCGGAAAGGGAGTGCTCCGAGGGCAGTTCGATGAGGGGAAAATCTCTTCTGTTCGCCGCCTCGATCATATATTCCGGGCACAGCTCGAGATAGCGCCTGGCCTTGACCGCCAGACCGGCGCAGCCACGTTCGTCCAGCCCGGCGATCAGCTTTTCCAGGGCGACGGGATCATCCTTGATCACATAGGCTGTCGTCAAGAGCAGCTCTCCCTCCTTGACCCAGTTGATGATGTCGGGTGCATCCATCACATTCAGCGAGGTAACTACCCGTTTGATCCCCTTTTCCCCGCCGACCAGCCTGGCCTTCCGAAGCGGTCCGATAGTTAAAGCATCCTGTACTGTGATCATGATCATGTCTCCTTTAAAACCGGGTTTTGCTGATAAAAAACGTCTTGCACTGGAATCTTATATCATCTCATGGCTTGTCAAGAAGAGTTTCGCAGTACTTCCACTATTCTTCTATTCTTCCCGTTTTCCCTCCCACCGTCCTGCCGTCTGGTGATTGTAATTTATGACAATGAGAACAGGGCCGCCGCATTCTTGCCCGAAAAAGAACGCGGCGGCCTTGTTCATTGTACCGGATCCCTTTTTGCTAGATTACTTCTGGAGCCGGCAAACAGCTGCTCCGGAATACCACTTTCCCTTTCTTCAGCACGATCACCCTGGGCGATAGAGCGGTAAGCGCCTCGGCGGCACCGGCGGCTCTGAAGATAACGAGGTCTGCTTTTGAGCCCAGGTTGAGGCCGTATTGCGGCAAGCCCAATGCTTTGGCTCCCCCGTAGGTGATTGTCTGAACCAGCTTTTCCTGCTCTTCTTCCGTGAAGATGCGGGAAACGTACAGAAGGACAAAGGCTATCTGCAAAAGATCGCCGTTACCCAGGGGACCAAAGGTATCGCGGATATTGTCCGAACCGAGAGCGACGTTGATCCCGGCATCCCACAACTTCTTGATCGGGGCCAGAGCGCGGGTAGCCACTGCCGACGGACAGATCGCAATATTGATCTTTGCTTCGGCGGCTGCCTCGATGGCCTGCTGCGCTTTGTCCGGTTCAACGGAGGAGAGGGAACAGCAATGTAAGGCCAGCACCCTTTCCTGAAGGCCCAGCTGGACAACCCTTTCTGCCAGGTAAGGCAGCAGGAAGTGCTC
>JAAZPS010000332.1 GCA_012797095.1 Bacillota bacterium
AGAAGCCGAGCGATTTGTTGAAACACCAGATTATTATGCCGAAAAAGATCATGTAGAATTCATCTTCGCCGAGAAAGGTAAACGCTCTGAAAAGATATTCCACCGGCTTGATCGAGCGGAATTGCTGCAGATAGTTGGTCATCTCCATACTGCGGGTCCAGTCCCAGTAACGATAGAGCAAAAGGGAGCAAAGCGCCACAACAACCCAGCAAAAAACCAGCCAGAACATCTCACGACGGCGATGCACGGAAAAGTAGGGTCTGCGTACAGGGGGACTTTTCATGGCAGCACACTCCTTTTTCGGAATCAGATCTGAGATAACCGGATATGGCTCACTGCGCAGCAGCAGCCGTGATCACCTGTTTTCGGGATCAGCCGGCGGTTCTGCGCAAACGTTGAATCACGATCTCGTAATGTGTGCGAACGGGATCATCGGGTACGATCACGGTGACTGCAGTGCGTTCTTCGGTAAAAGAAGCGCTGTCGAGAAGCTCCTCCACAAAGGAGAAGGTTACCGGCCGGGCGGGATGGGAAAAATAGATCCTGCCTCCGGGCCTGCACGCCTCGAGCAGGACCCGCTTCAGATGGGGCAGTAGCCGCGGCTCATAGGCAATATCGGAGGCCAGCACCAGATCGAAGTGCTCGCGGAAAGTATGGCTGCGCCAGTCGGCAAGAAGCAAGCGGTAGCGGTTCAGACGGTGCAGCCGGGCGTTGGCTTCGCAGAGCTGCAGAGCGCGCTGCTGGAAATCGGAGAAGGTCACCGCTGCATCCCGGAGCCCGCAGGCCACCCCCGGCAGACCCACCCCGGCACCCAGTTCGAGAACTTCCTTCCCCTCAAGGGCGGGACCTTCCAGAAGATATTCCGCCAGACCCCGCGCCGCCGGCCAGGCCTCGGCCCAGCAAGGGACCTGATCGGGATCGGCCGCATCATCGAAGAGAGCTTCCAGATCGGCGGCGATATAAAGGGGCAGGACCCTCCGGGCCAGCTCTATCCGGATCAATCTGGTCTCAAGCGGGCCGGTCATTGTTCGTTCCCGGACCTTTCCTGTCGGTGCACGGCCGCAAGGATCGCCCGGGCCCGCAGCAGCAGCTTTGCCGGGACATAGATATCGATCTCGTACGCCTGGCCGGTGATCACCCGCATCCCCCCGGCCAGAGAGTTGCTCTCCTGACGCCGTGCCGGGATCGAGGCCGCCTCCAGCAGTCCGCAGACCAGTCCGGCCTCCAGATCGTCGTATGCCTGCATCAGAAAAGCCCATTCATCCACCGGGATCAGATCTCCTTTCCCCGTCTAATTCGGCAAATTCGCGGCATTTCCCTTTCCAGCCTTCCGCTCACCTTCCGTCTCTGCAGCGCCGCCGCAGCCGTCATTGACGGGACCGCCGATTGAATCTATGATCGAAGAGAAGGAGGCGGAGCAGCAGTGAGCATAAAGTTGAATATTCTTCCGGAGCTGGTCGCGGCGGCGGGCCTGAAGACAGCGGGAATCGCTCCCGTCGAGCCCGGGGCCGGGCTGCTGTCCCGGTTGCAGCGGCGGAGCAGGGAAGGCCGGGTCAGCCCTTTTGAGGAAAAAGATCCGGCGATCCGGCTGGCTCCGGAGATACTGCTGCCGGGCTGCCGCAGTATCATCGTCATCGGCCTGCCCCACGGTGCACCGGTTAAAACGCCCCCCCCTGATGAGCCGGGGCCGCGGGGTGAGGTGGCCCGCTGCGCCGCCGGACTTGACTATCACCAGCTCCTGAAAGAGCGGGCGGAGCGGCTGCTGAAGCTGATCGAACGCGAACTTCCCGGACCGCTGCGCGGGCGGATCCTGTCAGACCGCAGCCCTCTGGTCGAACGCGAGCTGGCCCGGCTGGCCGGGCTCGGCTGGATCGGGGAGAACTGCACCCTGATCACACCCGACAGCGGTTCTTACATTGCCCTGGGAACGATCCTGCTCGATCGGGAGCTGGCGCCGGACCGCCCCCTGGCGGAGAGCTGCCTGCAGTGCGGCCGCTGCCGCGAGGCCTGCCCCACCGGGGCGTTACAGGAGCCGCATGTGATCGACCCCTACCGTTGCCTCTCCTACATCACCCAGGCTCCGGGGGTGATCCCCCCGGCCGTACGGCCCCTTCTGGGCGGACGCCTTTACGGGTGCGATCGCTGCCAGGAGGCCTGCCCGCAGAATCGCCTTCCGCTGAGCATCCCGGCGGTCGTTGCTGCTCCGGCCCGGGGGGTTGCCCTGCTCCCGACCCGGCCCCTGTTGATCCCCCTGCTCGGGATGACCCGGCAGGAATTCAACCGCACTGTCGGCCAAACCGCCGCCGGGTGGCGGGGCCGCAGCATTCTCCAGCGCAATGCAGTGGTCGCCCTGGGCAACAGCGGCCGCAGCGAGGCTGTCCCGGCGCTCGCGGGGATCCTGCAAAACGATCCCCGGCCCCTGCTGCGGCTCCATGCCGCCTGGGCCCTGGGCCGGCTGGGCGGAGCGAAGGCTCGCCGCCATCTGGAGCGGCAGCGGC
>JAAZPS010000333.1 GCA_012797095.1 Bacillota bacterium
CCAAAACCTTCAATATTTTTTCTGCTACCGAAAGGAATTTCATCTCAACTAAACGAACTATGTCCATGAGGAACCTCCGCCTCCTTAGGGGGTATTCATTCTTGACGAATGTGAGGTTCCTCTTCTATATTAAGGAAGTTACCCCCTTCTAAAATCCTACAGTAATTTTACACTAACCCCTGCTTCAGGATCGAGGAGCCGGCAAAACGGCTGCCCTTGCCGAGTGCGTCTTCAATGCGGAGAAGCTGGTTGTACTTGGCCACGCGATCGACCCGGGAGGGGGCTCCAGTTTTGATCATTCCCGCTTCGGTCGCCACCGCCAGATCGGCGATAAAGCTGTCGCTGGTCTCACCGGAACGGTGTGAAATGATCGCCTCGTATCCCGAACGGTGGGCCAGAGCAACTGTTTCCAGGGTCTCGCTCAGGGTGCCCACCTGATTGAGCTTGATCAGAATGGCATTGGCCACCCCTTTTCCAATACCGGCAGCAAAACGCTGCGGGTTGGTCACAAAAAGATCGTCCCCGACCAGCTTGATCCTCCTGCCGAGGGCCCTGGTAAGGGTGCTCCAACCGGCCCAGTCTTCTTCACCCAGACCATCCTCGATGCTGATGATCGGGTAGCGCTCCACAAGGCTGCGATAATATTCGATCAGCTCATCGCTGCTGAAGATTTTCCTCTCAAGGCGGTAGCCGCCATTTTTATCGAGCAGCTCCGTTGCAGCCACATCCAGGGCCAGGTAGATCTCCTCCCCGGGGCGGTAACCGGCCGCGGCGATAGCCTCGACGATAAGTTCGAGAGCAGCGGCATTGGAGTCAAGATCAGGCGCAAAACCGCCTTCATCACCTACCGCTGTGCTCAATCCCCGGGCTGAAAGGATCTTTTTCAGATGGTGAAACACCTCCGCGGCCATCTGCAGGGCCCGGGTAAAACTTTCAGCCCCGGCGGGAACGATCATGAATTCTTGAATATCGACATTGTTGTCCGCATGCTCGCCCCCGTTGAGGATATTCAGGAACGGTACCGGCAGCAGGGTCCCCCGCAAGCCTCCCAGATAGCGATACAGGGGCAGATCAAGCATCGCCGCCGCAGCCCGGGCTGCGGCCAGGGAGACGCCGAGAATGGCGTTTGCGCCAAGCTTCTCCTTGTTATCCGTTCCGTCCAACGCGATCATGATCCCGTCGAGCTGCTGCTGTTCCAGAACGCTCAGCCCGCAAAGGGCTGGGGCAATCTGCTCGTTGACATGGGCCACTGCCCGGAGCACACCCTTGCCCAGATAGCGCTCCTTATCACCATCGCGCAGCTCCACCGCCTCAAAGGCACCCGTCGAAGCTCCCGAGGGAACTGCGGCCCGGCCGCGCCAACCGCCCTGCAACCAGAGCTCCGTTTCCAGGGTGGGGTTGCCCCGCGAGTCCAGAATCTCCCGCGCCTTGATCCTGCTAATCCGATCTTCCATCAGCCAACTCTCCTTTTACAGATATCGGGTTAATCACGGTTAAAGAATCAAATTTCGCCCGGTCATCTGCGGCGGCTGCGGCAGCCCGGCCAGCGCCAGAATGGTCGGGGCGATATCGGCAAGCCGCCCATCCTGCCGCAGCCGCACCGGACCGGCCCCGGGCAAAAGGCAGGGAACCGGATTGAGCGTATGAGCGGTATGCCTGCCGCCGTCCGGGGCGATCATCGTTTCGGCATTGCCGTGATCACCGCAGATAACGATGCGCCAGCCCTTTTCCAGGGCCGCCTCCACCAGCGGGCCCAGCTGCCTGTCCACGGCCTCGATCGCCTTTACCGCCGCCTTGAAATCACCGGTATGACCGACCATATCCGCATTGGCAAAATTGACCACCAGGAGCCGGTGCCTCCCTTCAGCGATAGCCTGTACGGCCGCTTCCCTCACGCCGGCCGCGCTCATCTCCGGTTTTAGATCATAGGTTGCCACCCTGGGCGAAGGGATCAGGCGCCGCTCCTCTCCCGGAAAAAGCTCTTCGCGGCCTCCATTGAAAAAGAAGGTCACATGGGCATACTTTTCAGTCTCGGCAAGGCGCAGTTGCGGTAAACCGGCCTCGCTGTAACACTCGCCAAGGGTCCCGTCAGGATAATCCGGGGGAAAGGCCACCGGCAGGGAAAGGTTCCGTTCATATTCAGTCATCGTCACAGTATAGGGCCGCGGCGGCACCGGACCGCGCTCGAAGTGGGGAAACTGTTCATCGGTCAGGGCATGGCTGAGCTGCCGCACCCGGTCAGGCCGAAAGTTGAAGAAAATAACACTGTCATTTTCCCGGATCACGGCCAGGGGAGACCCGCGCGAATCGGTGATCACCGCCGGTTGAACGAACTCATCGGTCTCACCGCGTTCGTAGGCCTCTTCAAGAGCCTGCCGGGGATCGGTCGAACGGTTCCCTTCACCGCAGACATAGGCGCGGTAGGCTTTTTCGAGGCGCTTCCAGCGCCTATCCCGGTCCATGGCGTAGTAACGCCCGCTGACGGTAGCGATAAATGCATTCCGGTGCTTCTGGCTGCGCCGGTAAAAACGTTCGATATAGGGACGCGCGCAGGCCGGAGCCGTATCCCGTCCATCGAGAATGGCATGGATGAAAAGAGGCCCGGCCTGCTGCCGCTCGGCCAGCTCCACCAGAGCCAGCAGATGGTCGGTGTGGCTGTGCACTCCCCCGTCGGAGAGGAGGCCGATCAGATGAATGCTGCCCGCTGAACGGCGTGCCCGCTGCACCGCCTCCCGAAGGACCGGGTTTTCAAAGAAGGTGCCCTCCTCGATGGATCGGGAGATCCGGCTGAGATCCTGAAGGACGATCCGGCCCGCCCCCAGATTGAGGTGGCCCACCTCGGAGTTGCCCATCTGACCCGGCGGTAGTCCGACCGCCTCCCCGGCAGCTCCGAGCAGACACCAGCTGAACCGTCCAAACAGATCGTTTATCCGGGGTGTTTGTGCTTGCAGGATCGCATTGCCGGCGGGGTCGCTGCGGCAGCCCCAGCCGTCAAGAATGACCAGCGCTACCGGGGGATTCAATGCCCGGCCGCCTCCCCTGCTGCAACGATCAGCTCCGCAAATGAATCCGGCTCCAGGCTGGCCCCGCCGACCAAAGCTCCATTAACCGGAGGGAGGGAAACAAATCCGCCGATATTGCCGGCATTAACACTGCCGCCGTACTGAACCCGCAGGGCGCTTCCAACTTTGTCGCCCAGGATCTTCTCGACAACAGCATGCGCCAGGGAGGCTGCCGCCGCAGCATCATCGGGTGAGGCTGCCTGACCTGTCCCGATAGCCCAGACCGGCTCGTAGGCAATAACCAATTTCCCGACACTTTCTGGATCGAGCCCCTCCAGGGCCGCGTGCAGCTGCCGCTCCAGAACAGAAGCGGTCTTTTTGGCGCTGCGCTGCGCTTCGGTTTCACCGATACAGAGGATCGGAAGGAGCCCTTCGTGTAGCGCCCGCTCCAGCTTCTTCCTGATGACGGTATCATCTTCGCCAAAGATATGGCGTCTTTCGGAATGACCGAGGATAACATGACTCACGCCAAATTCCTTCAGCATCCGCGGTGCGATCTCACCGGTATAGGCACCCTTTTCTTCCCAGGAGATATTCTGAGCGCCCAGCTTGATCGTGCTTCCTTCCAGCGCCGCTGCTGCGGCAGCAAGGGCGGTGAAAGGGGGGCAGAGCAGCACCTCTACCTTGCTGAATCTCCCCTCCTGAAGTCTCAGCTGAGCGCAAAATTCCGCCGTCTCTGCAGCTGTTTTATGCATCTTCCAGTTGGCCGCAATGATCAATTCCATGCTTTAATTCCTCCACTCCTTTGATCTATTTGTCTCGGAGAGCCGCGATCCCGGGGAGCGTCTCCCCTTCCCAGAACTTGAGCGTGGCCCCGCCGCCGGTAGAGATGAAGTCGATCTGCCCGGCCAGCCCGAAACTTTCCAGGGCGGCAACGATATCGCCGCCGCCGGCAATTGAAAAGGCCCTGCTCCCGGCGACAGCGCGGGCGACCGTTTCGGTACCGCGATGGAAAGGCGCTGTCTCGAAGACACCCAGCGGGCCGTTCCAGAGAATCGTTCCTGCCTCGACGGCGATCTCGCCAAACAGGGCCGCCGTCTCCGGGCCGATATCGACCGCTTTCCAGCCTTCATCGCCCTCCCCGACAGGGACAGTTTTAAACGGGCTTCGTGGTTTCAGCTCCCGGGCTGTGACCAGATCGACCGGTAGCTGCAGGCAGCAGCTGCTTGTTTCGCTCTCCTCCAGAATATCCAGAGCATCGTCGACAAGCTCTTCTTCGTACAGAGATTCCCCCAACGGATAATCGAGGGCGGCCAGAAAGGTGTTCGCCATCGCTCCGCCGAGAAGGAGGGTATCTGCCAGTTTCAGAAAACGGCGGATCACCCCGAGCTTATCCGAGACCTTGGCTCCCCCCAGAATGGCCGCCAGGGGGCGGGCGGGATCCTCCAGGCAGCGGGTGAGTGTCTCTATCTCTTTGAGCATCAGCAGGCCGGCAGCGGCGGGGATATAGGCAGCCACGCCGGCGGTGGAGGCATGAGCGCGGTGGGCTGTTCCGAAAGCATCGTTGACCAGGAGATCAGCTGTCTGGGCCAGCTGCCGGGCGAAATCGGGATCGTTGGCCTCTTCACCCTTTTCAAACCGTAGATTTTCCAGCAAGATCGCCTCGCCGTCGGCAAGGCTTTTCACCGCCTGCTGAACCTCCGGCCCGATCACCCGATCCAGCTTGCGGACAGGCTGTCCCAGCAGTTCGGAAAGGCGGATCGCCACGGGATCAAGGCGCAGCTCCGGCCTGACCTCGCCCCGGGGTCTGCCCAGATGGGAGGCCAGGATCAGGCGGGCACCCCGCTCGAGAAGATCGGTAATGGTCGGCAGCGCCGCCCGGATCCGGGTATCATCCACCACCCGCTCTCCGGAAAGGGGGACATTGAAATCGACTCTCAGAAGCACCCTTTTCCCCTTTACTGCCACATCGGAGACACTCAGTTTCATTCGCCGCTCACCTTCCCCGGGCAAATTTTCATGGTTAATCATTATTCTACCACAAAAGTTATTGTTAAACTCGATCGGCAAAGCTAGTGGCGGCGGCGGCGGTACGAGGCGGGGATGGAAAGTTCGTCGCGATATTTGGCCACGGTGCGGCGGGAGATGGTTACCCCTTTCTCCTTCAAATGATCCGTTAACTGTTGATCGCTAAGGGGTGCTTGCGGATCTTCCTGCTCGATCAGCTCGCGGAGGTAACTTTTGATACTGTGCGAAGAATAGTCCTCGCCGTCCCTGCTGGCCAGACCGCTGGAGAAGAAAAAGCTCAAGGAAAATAGACCGCGCGGTGTCTGCATATACTTGTTCGCTGTGGCCCGGCTGACGGTGGACTCGTGAACCCCGACGGCCCCGGCGACATCTTTCAGGGTCAGCGGCTTCAGCTTCCTGATCCCGTGCTCAAGAAAGGGCTGCTGGATCTCGACGATCTGCTGGGCAACGCGGTACAAAGTGAGACGGCGCTGCTCGATGCTGCGCAGAAGCCACAGGGCCTTATCCAGATTGCCCTTGACATAACTGGAGAGCTCTTCATCACTGTCCCCCCCCCGGAAAAGCTGCTGGTAGTATGAGCTGATCCTCAGAAGGGGGGTCAGACTGTCGTTTACCACCACGACATATCTGTCTTCAACTTTTTCCACATTGATATCGGGGACGATATAGCGCGTCTCCTGGGTGCCGCCAAAGAGGGACCCGGGCTTGGGGTTCAGTGTGCGGATGAAATCAACAGCCCCCTGCACCTCTTTGATGCTGCAGCCGAGCTGGGCGGCAATATGACGGTAGCGTCTATCGGCCGTAGCGGGAAGGAACTGTTTGACTATTTCAACGGCCAGCGGCGAAGGGTTTTTCAGGCCGGCAAGTTGGAGCAGAAGGCATTCCTGCAGGTTGCGGGAGCCGATCCCCGCCGGCTCCAGGCCCTGAACCACCCGGAGCGCCGCTCCCAGCTCCTCGGGGGTAGCGCCGATCGCTGCAGCCAGCTCATCCGGATCGCTGCGCAGGTAGCCGTTATGA
>JAAZPS010000334.1 GCA_012797095.1 Bacillota bacterium
AT
This sequence comes from Bacillota bacterium, assembly GCA_012797095.1. Classification (GTDB taxonomy): domain Bacteria; phylum Bacillota; class Dethiobacteria; order DTU022; family DTU022; genus JAAZPQ01. The sequence goes on from JAAZPS010000334.1 coordinate 3, forward strand.
TCGGGATCTTCTGAATATCGAGATCGATCAGCGTAATGATCAGCAGAATGGAGAGAACAGGCAGATATTTCAGTATCTCTGCGGTGAGACCGAAATGGTGGAAGGCAGCCAGAAAGATGGCCGCGCTGCAGAGCTCCACCACCGCATAGCGAAAGGAGATCGGTGCGCCGCAGTAGCGGCACCTTCCCCGCAGAAAAAGATAACTGAAAAGAGGGATCAGATCCGCCGCCTGCAGGGTGTTTTTGCAATGAGGACAGTACGAACGCGGCCAGATGATCGAGATTCCCTCCTGGTAACGGTAGATCACCACATTGTAAAAACTGCCCAGAAGCAGCCCCAGAAGCCCGCAGAAGATATAAAAAAAGAGATGTTCCAGTTCCATCGCTTCAACCTTTCCCGGCAACCGCTTTATTTTGAAAAGGGCGGCAGCGCCTTTTCAACGATGCGCCCTGCCATAACATCCGGCTTTTCCCGGAACGCTTCTCCGGCTTTGCCGCTCAGGTGTTGCTCAGGTAGTAATCTAGTATCTTTCTGTCCCGCTGGAAAATACCGGCGATCAGGGCTACCCGGATGTACATACCGTTGCGCACCTGTCTCCAGTATGCCGCCCGCGGATCGCTATCCACCTCGACAGCGATCTCCTGGCGGCGAGGCAGCGGGTGCATGATGACCCCATCAGGTTTAAACAGATCCAGATGCCGCCGCTGGAAGGAGTAACGGGCGATATCGATATCCGCGTGGACCCCCTCCTCCTGATCCCACTCATCCTGCAGCCGGGTCATATAGATGGCATCAACTTCGGGGATTACCTTTTCAAAGTCAGCGGTGACCTCGTAAGCGGTGCTCCGCCGATCGAGAAGCGAAAGGATATCCTGGCCGATCTGGTATTCCGGCGGCGCAACGAAGTAGAGCTTCATCTCCTGATACTGGGTCAAGAGGGAGGCCAGGGAACGGGCGGTCCGTCCGCGGCGCAGGTCGCCGACAAAAGCGATCTTTTTTCGGGCAATTCCGCCGCGGTGCGAGAAACTGCGCCGCAGGGTGTAGATATCCAGCAGCGCCTGGGTCGGGTGCTGGTCCTTCCCCGAACCGGCGTTGATCACCGGCACCGGATGATCGCTGTCGTTGAGCAGATGGGCGATCTTCTCGGCAAAATTTGCTCTCGGGTGGCGCATGATGATCAGGTCAAAATAGAGTGAAAAGGTGCGGACCGTATCCTCTTCCGATTCACCTTTGATCTCGGATGATGTTTTCGGATCGCGAACCTCGGCACACTTTATCCCCAGCATCTGGCAGGCGCTGTAGAATGAAAGAAAGGTCCGCGTCGAGGGTTGGACAAAGTAGAGCATGGCCCGCTTATGGTTGAGCGTGGAGGCAAGGTACTCCGTTCCGGCCTTGGTCCGGGATATCTCCCTGATCTTGTCGGCCAGATCGCAGATCTCCTCCAGGAAATCAGGATCAAACTGCTGCACGTCGATACAGTGAAAGGCTTCTTTTTTCACCACGCGCCTCCTTTTGAAGTTATTCACCGGCAAAGAGCACCGGTAGGGACCCTTCAGCGTTTGAGTATTCTTCAAGCCGGCGAAATTCCCTGCTGAACCCCTATTTTAATACTGCGCTAACAGGAGCAGCGACAAATATTACCGCTATTATTTTCCCCCGATTGTAGTATAATGTAAAGGGAACATATGTTCGATAGGGGGACGATCCGCCATGAAACCGCAAAAATCGATCTTGCTTGCCGATGCGGAATCATTCTACGCCAGTGTGGAGACGGTCCACGATCCCTCGCTGCGCGGCAAACCCGTTGCGGTCTGCGGCGATCCCGCCCTGCGGCACGGGATCGTCCTCGCGGCCAGCAAAGAGGCCAAGGCGTACGGCGTTAAAACCGGCCAGCCGGCCTGGGAATGCCGGCGCCTCTGCCCCGAAGTGATCTTTGTCCGGCCCCATATGAGCCGCTACCTCGAGTGCTCCCTGGAGATGACCCGCGTCTTTGAACAGTTTACCGATCGCGTTGTCCCTTACTCTATCGACGAACAGTTTCTCGATCTGACCGGCTGCAGCCGCCTCTGGGGAGAGCCCCGCGAAGCGGCCCGCCGTATTCTTCAGCAGGTCCTGGAGAGAACCGGAATTCGCTGCCGCATCGGCCTCGGCGAAAACCCGCTCCAGGCAAAAATGGCCTGCGACCGCTTTGCCAAAAAAAGAACCGATGCCTTCTTCGAGCTCACCGGCGCCAATTACGCCGCCCATGTCTGGCCGCTGCCCATCGGCAGCCTTTTCGGCGTCGGCTCGCGAATGGAGCATCATCTCAGGCGCATGGCTGTACGGACGATCGGCGATCTGGCCCGGCTGCCCCGGGAGAGCTTGACCCGGCGCTGGGGGGTCAACGGCCGGCTGCTCTGGCTAAACGCTCACGGCATCGACTATTCGACCCTGCAGCCGGGGAAACCGGCCCCGCAGAAAGGAGTCGGCCACTGTGCCACCCTGCCGCGGGATTACATCTCCCGGCAGGAGATCGAAACAGTTCTGCTCGAGCTGACCGCAGAGGTCTGCTACCGGGCCCGCGCCCTGGGTAAGATGGGCACGACAGTTCACGCCTACTGCCGCGGCGCCGATTTTGACCGCCCCTCCGGCTTTTCCCGCCAGCAGAAGTTGCCGGAACCGGCTGCTGCCCTCTCCGCGGTCTACCCCACCGTGCAGCAGCTTTTCCGCCGCCACTGGGACGGCCGGCCGGTGCGAGCGCTGGGGATCAGCCTCAGCGGGCTTGCTGACCGCCACTGCTACCAGCTCTCCCTTTTCAACCGCCGCGAGCTTACCGATTCGCTCAGCGCGGCGGTGGATCAGGTCCGGGAGCGCTACGGGCCGACCGCCCTTTTCCAGGCTGCCTCGCTCACCCAGGGAGGGCAGCTCTTCGCCCGGGCCAATATGATCGGAGGGCACTCCCGATGAGGAA
>JAAZPS010000335.1 GCA_012797095.1 Bacillota bacterium
ATGAACAGTCTCGTCCCGAGGGCGATCCCGTCGTTGCCGGCCGGGTAAAGCCTTTCTAGCGGCCTTCGGCCGGCAATTTTCAACCGATGGATGATCCTGTTCAATTAGCTGTTCCCCTGAAATTGAACCGGAAGATCTGCAAAAGCCTGCATGACGGCGGTGTCGCAGGCGCTCTCAGGATCGCTGCCGGCTGGAAGCTGCCCGTAGCGATCCGCCGCTGCTGCTGCTGTCTTCTTGAAGGTTTCCTCGTATCTGAGCTGCAGCTGATCGATACCTTCAAAAAGCGGGGGCACGAAGAATTCGTACTCCCGCTGCATCTGCTGGCAGGTGGTCAGAAGCTCTTTCACCTTCCCATCGGAGACGGCCTCGCTCTCCCGGGAGATAAGCTCGTCAAAGGCCTCCTCGGTAACGGGAAGATAGCCGGTGGAGGCGACAAAACGCAGATTGTTCCGCGGGTCGGTAAACCATTTCAGAAAGACTGCCGCCAGACGCTCCTTCTCCCCGGTCGAGCGGGTCACACACATGCCCGCTCCCCGCTGCAGGGCCGCCTTCCTGCCCCCTTCGAAAACGGGATAGGGCAGGATGGTCAACTCCGCCGGCTCGGTCGTATTGTCTGGATAGGTCACCGCGTCGGGGAAAAACATAACCCCGGCCGTAGAGCCCGTCGAGCAGATGATCTCGCCCGTTTTGAACAGATCGGCGGCATAACCGTCGTAGAGGGTGTACCGGCCCTGTACCGCCGCCCGGAAGTAGCTCTCCCAGACCTGTCGGTACTGCGGTGAGGCGAAATTGATCGCTCCTTGGTCAATGAATGCTGCGCCCAGCTGCCGACAGCCCACCAGGGCGTGGTTGAACAGCGAATCGCTCATGAAGAAGGTCCTGAGGCCCTCTTTGGGGTCCTGGCGCTTTGCCCAATCGTCATAGAGCGCCGCGGTCCTGGCGATCCCCTCGAAGGTGCCGAGTTCGTCCAGGGAGGCTCCGCTCTCCCCGGCAAAGCGATCGAAGATGGTTCGGTTGAGGAAAAGGACCTCCGTGGATTTGGCCGTGGGGAAAACGTAGAGCTGCTCTCCTGCAAGGCGCCCTTCTTCCAGAAACTGGGGCAGGTAGGCGGCCAGCTCTTCCGGGGTGAAGAACTGATCGAGCTCAACCAGCAGCCCTTTCTCGGCCAACAGCAGCGCTGTTTTGGGGTAGGCGATGGTGATATCAGGAAGGGCGGGCGCGCCTGGCTCCTCATTGGCCGCCATCACCAGCTTTTCATGTATCGCCGCCGCTCCGGAGATGGAGGTGACGCTGATGATGATCCCCGCCTCGGCGCCGGCGGTCTCGTTAAATTCGTCGATCAGCTGATCCATCGTCTCCTTGAGCTGACCGCCGTAGTTATGCCAGAGGGTGATGATGGTGGGCTCATCGTTCGTCCCGGCGCAGCCGCCGAGCATCAGCAAAGCGCTGCCAAGAATGAGCCAAACAAGCACAGGGGACCAACCTTTCATCAACGGCCACTTCCTTTGCCCGGTCTACCGCCGGGTGATCTTTTGAAGAATGATCCCGGTGCCTCTCTTCGCCCATTATATCATTTTATCTTCCGATCGATGTAAAAATAGTTTCCCTGAAAAATCCGTTCCTGCCGCTGATCGCCTGCCCCGATTCTCCCTTCGGCAGATTTCACGCCAATCAGGGGCTGGTGCTGTTGATCCTGGCTATTGCCGGCAATATTCTGCTCGGCCTGATCCCGGTGCTGGGCTTCTTCCTGCTGATGCCCCTTTTCAGCATCTTCGTCCTGGTGCTGTTGTTGATCGGCCTGCTGAACGGCTTAAACGGCAGGGCGAAGGAGCTGCCCCTTATCGGCAAATTTAGATTGATCAAGTAGTGGCGGTAAACGAAACGGGGCCCAGAATATATTTCAAAGGAGTGATCGCGGAGATGAAAAAGGCAACAGCTTTCCTGCTTGCTCTGCTCCTGCTTTTTGCGTTGACCGGCTGCGGAGCCCAAAAGAAACTGGCCGAAGGTATTGCCGGCAAGGTTCTGGGCGATGATGTCGAGGTCGATCTGGATGACGGCAAGATCAAGATCAAGGGTGATGACGGGCAGGAATGGACTGCGGGCGGAGGCGAATGGCCCCAGGAGGGCGCCGGGACTCTTCTTCCGGAGTTCAAAAAAGGGAAGATTGTTCAGGTGCTCAACACTGCC
>JAAZPS010000336.1 GCA_012797095.1 Bacillota bacterium
AGAAGCCTGAGCGCCTTCAGGTCAACCGTTGTGCCCGCTTCAATGATCGTGAAGTCGTCATCCCATTCCTTGAGCAGCGCTTTTCTGATCATGGTCAAAGATCCGTCGATGACCCGATGTTGCAGATAGAGGGCGGCGGCCAGGTCGCGGGTCTGCGGCAGTATCTCCGCCGGATCATAGGCGTCGGTGCGGATCACGTAAAGATTTTTGTAACCTTTAAGTATGAGGCGGTAGATCTCGCGGGTGCGTTCGCGGCCGTATTTCTTCAGGCAAAAGTGGTATTCATGCCAAAGGTTATTATCATGGCGCAGCCAACCTCTAGTCAGATAGTAGGGCATCGCCTGCTGGTCCAGCTCGTGCCGCCTTCTATTTCCACCCAGCAAAAGCGAGATACAGTCATCAACCCGGGGAATGACCAGGGGGCACCGCGAGCTCAATCCCAGCAGGGCATTGCCGCAGTATCCGAAGAGCAGCAGGATCTGAGCGGGGGCAAGGCTTTCAGCTGTGTTGATCTCTTCTTGCAGGTAACGGCGCAGCTTTTCAGGAGAGTTGTGCAGACCAGATTCGATCCAGCGGATCGGGATCCGGGAACCAACCTTTTCTGCAGATAGTTTGATCTCATCACTGATCGTTTCACAGGCCAGAGCGACAGTAGGCAAAGCAGGTCCTCTTTTCTAGCTGTTCTGCAATCTGTTTTTATTTTAGCACCACTTGTCACAATGGTCAATCCGCAGCGGGCGAGCGAAAGGTGACCGGTGGGGGCGGGAGCTTAGCGAAACCTTGAACAGAGGAGACAATAAACAGAGGAACGATGGGACAGGAGGGACGATGGGACAGGAGGGACGTACCTTGTTGTCCCATTTGCGCTTTACCGGGGCTTTCCAGCGGCTTCGCCACCCCGGAAACCTGTTAGAGGATCCGTCTTCGGTTGGTATCTTTTTACGATTCGTTCGAATGGAGGAATCCCTCGGGCTGCGCCTTCGGGACGACTGGAGAGCGCAGGGTGCGGTTGATGACAGGGGTAGGCCAGAAGAGGCGGTTCGGTGTTATTACTGGTGACGTGCTTCAGTGATCGAGGAGAAGCTGACCTCCTGGGGAGAGATCTTTTCGGAGATGGTCCGCAGTTGGATCAGCTCGCTCAGACCCAGATCCGTGGCCAGACTGTGATAACCCAGCCAGAGCAACTTCAGTCCCAGGCGGGTTGAGCTGATCTGGCAGGCGGTAAGAAGGTAATCGATCAGGATTTTTTCCATATCTGCAGTCGGGATCTGAAAATCGTTGATCAGTTCAAGGAGCTCCCGGCCGCCTCCGGCGGGCTGTTTTTCCCGGGCCGCAGCGGCCGGAGCGCCGTGGGGCCGTTCATCATCCAGAAGCGCGGTCATCCGAAGAAATCCATCCAGATCCAGCTCGAGATAGAATTGGGGCTTCAGTCCGGAAAGGCCGGTCACGGCGCGGTAAAGGCTGTCGCGGTCGGCGCCCCGGGCAATCAGTTCGCCGAGGGGGCAGTGCTTCTCCTTGAAAACAACCTCGATCGCCGGATCTATCACTGTGAGGCGGGCGCATTCTTCCGGGATCAGGGTCACGACCATGAGAACGGCTGCGGCCCGGCTCTGCCGCCAGTGGCCGATCAAGAGAAAATGAACGGCATCTTCTGCCTGCGCAAGGTTTTTCTCCATGGCCTCCTTTTTCTCCGGAGCGGAATTGCCCTCCGGCGCTGCTTCTGCCGGTGGGAGATCTTCGGTTCTCTCCCGTTTCTCTGAACCAATTGTATCCGCGGGACTGTTCCCTCCATCGGGTTCCTTGGCAGTGGGTTGTGAAAGAAACTTTAAACCGGCATCTTTCCTGCGAAGGTGGTCACGGGGGTCTTCTCCGGCGGGAGGGGCAAGCTGTGTTTCCTGTTCTGCAGACAAAGGAAAATCTTGATGGATGGTACCGGCCACCGCCCAGAAAAGGAGTACCAGGATAAAGAAACTGGCAAAGTTGGCGCAGCGCAGCATCGGTGAAGGCCTCATTTCGCATATTTTGTTGCCGTTAGTATCTCTCCGGAGCGTCCGGGTATACCAAAACCAAGGAGG
>JAAZPS010000044.1 GCA_012797095.1 Bacillota bacterium
GATCCCCATCTGGGGACGGCGAACCCGGCCGTCTCTCTTTAAATCATGAGCAACCCGTTTCACCGTATTGCTGGGAATGGCCAGGCCGATCCCCTCCGCTTCGCTGATCTTGGCCGAATTGATCCCGATCACCTCGCCGCGCAGGTTGATCAGCGGCCCGCCGCTGTTGCCATGATTGATCACCGCATCGGTTTGAATGTAGGTGTAGGCATACTGGCTCTGCGATGCTCTCACCTCGCGTTCCAGGGCGCTGATGATCCCCCGGGTAACCGTATGTTTGAGAAAACCCAGCGGATTCCCGGCAGCGAGCACCGTCTCACCGGCCCGGACCTCATCCGAATCGCCCAGGCCGATACAGGGGAGCTCCTGCTGCTCGATCTTCAGAAGTGCCAGATCGGTCAGGCGATCCTCGCCGACCACAGCAGCTTCAAAACTCCGTGAATCGGCGGTCAGCACGACGATCTGGGCGGCCCCGTCGATGACATGTTGATTGGTCATGATATAACCGTCCTCGGTGATAATGACCCCCGAGCCGCTGCCGCTCTGCACCAGCACGTTTCGGCCGAGATAGGAGCCGGGAACATAGCAGTTCACCGCCACCACCGCAGGCATTACCCGGCTGACCACCTCCACAACGGCCAGATCTTCTTCATGCGGCGGGGGCAGCGCCGGTTCCTCTCCTTCAAGCGGTCCCTGGTTGTTCCGGGGATCTTCCGGGGTGGCCCCCCCGCCGGACGGAAGGAAATAGGTCAGCAGCGCCCCGACCAGCACCCCGCAAAAACCGATCACGAACAGCGTCCACAATGGAGCGGTGCGGCGGCCGCGCTCAAAGCGGCCGCGATTGTTTTCGAATTCCATGGCACAGGCCCCCTTTTGCTTTATTCTACCCGGATGCGGCCCTCCCGTAAAGCAGATCCGCAAACCTCGAGGTGAGCGGTATCATTGAACAGAACCAGGTTGAAGCGCCGGTCCGGAAGGTATTGGAGAAGCGATAGGGAGGCCGGGGCCGGGGCATAGGGCCAGCGTTGTCTCGAGGAAAGTCCGAGGGCGCCGGCGATGAAAGCGTTGAGCAGCCGGCCGTGACTGACCAGAAGAGCCCGGCGGGGGGCGCCGTGCTTCCGCTCAATCTTCCGCCGCAGGGCTCTGGTCCGGGCGAGCAGCCTGCGTTCACCTTCACCACCCGAACGGAGCGCTCTGAGCCTGGTGCCGTCGGGATAGAACAGAAACGGATAGACCGCCTTGAGTTCGCAGCGCCGGAGCCCCTCCGCAAACCCCCAGGAACATTCACGCAGCAAGGGTTCCCCGAGTGGCTCCTGCTCAATTGCCCGGGAAATAATCGCCGCCGTTTCCCAGGCTCGCTCGAGGTCGCTGCTGAGAAAGAGATCGAACCTGCCCGCCTCTCCCAGCCGCTGCCCCAGCAGCGCTGCCTCACGGCGTCCCTTCTCGTTGAGCGGCACATCCAACCGCCCCTGGAGCCACCCCTCCTCATTGGCTGCGGTTCTCCCGTGGCGAACCAACCAAAGCTCCATCTCAGCCCGGATCGCCCGTCGCTTTGGAGGAGCCCCGGAGCTGCTGCGGTTTGATCTGCGCCCCCAGCGAGTTCAACTTCTCGGCAATGTTTTCATAACCGCGGTAGATATGATCCACCTCGCCGAGCACAGTCTCCCCCTCCGCAATGAGGCCCGCTACCAGCAGCGCTGCCCCGGCCCGCAGATCTGTGGCCGCCACCGGTGCTCCCGAGAGAGGGAGTCCTCCGTCGATCACGGCAGCGCGCCCTTCAACCTTGATCTGGGCGCCCATCTTCTCCAGCTCATCCACATGTCGGAAGCGATTTTCAAAGACATTCTCGGTGATCACGCTGGTCCCGGGAGCTGCTGTCAGCAGGACCATCCCCAGGGGCTGCAGATCCGTGGGGAAGCCCGGGTAGGGAAATGTTTTCAGATCGGAGGGAATCAGCGGACCGTTCCGGGAAACGGTGATCTGCTCGGGCTCCACCTCTATCTCCACACCCATCTCTCTCAACTTGGCCGTAACCGCCTCCAGATGCTTGGGGATCACCTCTCCAACCGTTACTGCACCGCCCGCCGCGGCCGCGGCAAGCATATAGGTACCCGCCTCGATCCGGTCGGGGATGATCATATGCTCGGCCCCACCAAGCTTCTTCACCCCGTCGATCTTGATCACATCGGTCCCGGCACCTTTCACCACCGCCCCGAGGGCATTCAGCATATTGGCCAGATCGACAATCTCCGGTTCCTTGGCCACATTTTCCAGAACGGTACGCCCCTCGGCGAGCACGGCTGCCAGCATCAGGTTGACCGTAGCCCCGACGCTGACCACATCCAGATAGATATGCGCTCCGATAAGCTTGCCTGCAGTCAGATTGATCAGGCCGTGCTCGATCCGGCAATCGGCTCCCAGAGCGGTAAAACCCTTCAGATGCTGGTCAATGGGGCGCGGCCCAAGATCGCAGCCTCCGGGAACCGGCACTGCAGCCTTGCCGAAACGACCCAGGAGGCTGCCCATCAGGTAAGAGGAAGCTCTGATCTGCTGCACCAGAGAATACGGCGGCGAAAATCCACGCAGCCCCGATGGATAGAAATCCAGAGAATTGCGCCCCCGGCGGCGAATGGTCATCCCCAGATCCTCAACAATACGCAGCATCGTCCGCACATCGATGATATCGGGCACATTGTACAGGGAAACCTTTTCGGAGGCCATCAGAACTGCCGGCAAGATGGCCAGGGCTGCATTCTTGGCCCCGCTTATCCTCACCCGCCCCTCCAGCCTGTTTCCTCCGCGCACTATCAATTTTTGCACTTCATCTTCTCCCATCAGTTAGATGATTCCGGTTCCAGGTTGCCGGTAAACGCGTTGATAAAACAGCTTTCCCCGTCATCAAAGAGAAAGCGCCATACCGGGGGAATCTCCCATCTCTCGGCATCGTACTCCCGGCTGTAAAACCCCAGATCGACCTTGACAATCCGTCGCGAAGGCGAGCCCGGCCCCAGCAGCTCGCCCAGTCTTGAAAGCGCCCTGGCAGCCGTGATCACCTCCATCTCCCGCTCCTGAAGCGAGCTTTCCGGTTGGAGCAGGTATCCTTCTATCTCTACCAGAACATTGTTTTCCACAACCGCTTTCAGGTAACCGCTGAATAGAAGCATCCCCTCGTAGCTCTGCAGATAATAGAAATTCGTCTTCTCCCCCGTGCGTTCCAGGCGATCGTAACAGATCCCCGCCGGGGCCAGCTCCCTGTCCAGAAGATAGCGCTCGAGCAGCGCTGCCGTCTCTGCCGGCTCACCCGCTGCAGCGGCCCCCCCGGCGAAAGAGACCCCCGGGGTCAGGGTAACCCGGACCAGCCCTCCCGGAAAGACCCTTAAAAGTGCTTCCCCGCCCTCGTGGAGCGGCGGAGCGCCCGCGCTCTCCGGAGGTACTGCCGCCGCAGCGTAAAGTTCGCGCGCCCTCTGCTCCAGCATCGCCGAGGGAGAGACTGTCAAAAAGGAACTTTTTCGGGTCCCGCCGTCGAGTTTGGCCTCCAGGATATAGCCGCTTTCGGCAAGCTGCTCCTCGATATGGCGCCATTCCTTGCCGGTAACTTTCAGGCGGGACGATTGACGCAGGCTATCGCCGAAAAGGTGATAGCAGAGCAAAAGGTTCAACCCGAGAAACGCAAAGATCAGGATCGTCTTGGCCCGGCCTATATTCACGGCTCCCATCCCTCCGGAGCAACAAGTTCTTCTGTCTTCAGCAGCAGCTCCCGGCCGTCCAGAAAGATGCGCCAGACCGGGACCGCCTCCTCCCCCTCCGGATAATAGGCCAGCTCCATCCCCTCCAGCAGCGGCCCATCCATATTCTCCCTGTCCAGCATCATCACCGCCGCCTCAAGGGCTTTTCGAAATTCCGCCACTGCCACCGCCTCCCCCCGTTCATCGAGAGGCTCGAAAAGGTTGCGCCGGTAGCTTTGCAGGCCGCCGTGATGATAGCGCATCACCACACCACAATCGCCCAGAAGGGGATAACCGTCCAGGTAGCTGCACCACCGGGCCCGGTAAAATTCTCCGGCATGCTCCTCCTGGTCCTCCCTGAGCAGGCTCTGCAGGCGCAAATTCTTCACCCAGCCGCCGTGATAACTGATCAATTTGCCTGCTGTCAGCAAAGCCTCGCTATAGCCCAGACCGGCATTTTTCTGCTCTAGCCGGGGATGCGAGTAATCCAGGCCCCTTCCCAGGCGCAGCCCCTGCTCTCCGTCAGTGTAGATCAATCCACCGTCCCTCTCCTTGATTTCGCGAACCAGGTTGCGATTGATGAAAAAAGTTTTCAGCAGCAGCTCCCGGTCCAGCTGCTCCGGGGTTAACCCCAGCCGCTCCAGGGATGAAACCCCTACCGGCACATATACGGGAGCGTTCAAGATAACCCGGTTTCCCCGGGGAAGGGCCAGCTCTCCCGCCGGCAGCTGTTCGCAAAGCTGCTCTTTGGCCGGAACAAAGTGGTCCTGAAAATGGGCCAGTTTCGCACTCCAACCCGACGGGAGCAGCAGAACAGAGGGGTCGGCCGCCCCAATCTCCAGCCTTGCCCAGCAGCGATCCCCCAACCTCCAGAGCTCCATCCCGGAGAGCTCCCCGCTGCGTCCGCCCTTCAGCCAGATGCTCTCCTGCCCCAGCGGCAGGAACGGTTCAAACTGCAGCACAAGGCACCGCTCCGCCTCCCGGGGCAGCTCCTCCGTATAGTAATAATACCCCGGTTCGGCCAGATCCTGCAACATTGCCGAGATCTCCTGCCAGAAATGGCTGAACTCGGGAGCACCGGTAAGGATCCGGTAGCACTGTCCGCGGATGTACAGATAGATCCCTTCGGGGACAATCATCCCGGAGAGCTGCCGGGGTTCTTCAAAATAGACCGGTTCATAGCCATTTTCCGGGATCATCTCCGCTGGAGGCCGGCCAAACCAGAGCTGCTGGGTCAGAAAGAGGCTGCAGAGCACCAGCAGGAAAAGCAAGCCGCTTTTAATCTGTTCTCTCACCGCTGCTCCCACCTTTCCCTGAAGTGGCAACGGGCAGGGTGAACCAGGCCCTGGTCCCCTTCCCGAGGGCGCTCTCCAACCCGATCTCCCCACCATGCGCCTCGACAACTCGCCGGGCAATGGGCAGGCCGAGACCGGTGCCCCCGTAATCGCGGCTGCGGGTTTTCTCCACCCGGTAAAAACGTTCAAATATTCTTTCCAGATCAGCCTCCGGTATTCCGGGACCGCTGTCTTCAACAAAGATCTTCAACCGGCCCGCCTCCACCGCTTCCTCCGCACCGACCCTGATCTTTCCGCCGGCAGGGCTATATTTAAACGCATTGTTGAGCAGATTCAAAAAGACACGCATGATCTTTTCGCGGTCGATCCAGACCGGGGGCAGCTGCGGCGGTATGGCCAGCTCGACCGTTGAATGCTCAAACCCGGC
>JAAZPS010000337.1 GCA_012797095.1 Bacillota bacterium
ACCTTTGGACGGGGGATCTTACGAGTATGCCTATCTGGTTGTAGCAGGTCTTTGTCTCTATCTGCTGCTCATGCTAGTCGTGGGTTGGTGGAGCCACCGGCAGATCCGCAGCACCGCCGACTTTATAGTCGCCGGCAGGCGACTGCCGCTTTTCCTGGCTACGGGAACCCTCTTTGCCACCTGGTTTTGCGGCGGCACGCTCATGGGCTCGGCTGCGCAAGCCTACCTTTTCGGCAACCAGGGGGTGATCTTCGATCCCTGGGGCTCGACGCTTTCCCTGCTCCTGACCGGTCTGATCTTCGGTCGGCTGATGCGCCGCGGCGGTTATCTGACCGTGATCGATTTTTTCGAGCTGCGCTTCGGCAGGAAGATGGGACTGCTGGCTGCGCTGGTGCAGGTGGCTGCGGAGATCGGCTGGATCGGCGGACAGCTGGTTGCCTTCGGGGTGATCCTGCAGCTTTTTGCCGGCATCCCCATCTTCTGGGGAATAGCCTTATCCTGCGCTGTCCTGATCGTCTACACCTGTATGGGGGGGATGTGGTCGGTAACGGTGACCGATTTTTTGCAGATGGGGCTGATCATCGCGGGGGTGGGAGCGCTGCTTTTGGCTGTTGTTCCGCAGGTCGGGGGTTGGGGCGCACTTCTTTCTTTCGCCGGCAACCGCGCCGGGATCCCCGCCGGGGCCCTGCTTCCGACAAAAGAGCACGGCTATCTGGGTTATTTCGGTCTGCCGGGGTGGTTCTACTACCTCGGGGCCTGGCTTTCGACAGGTCTGGGAGATATCCCCTCTCAGGATCTGGCCCAGCGTCTGCTGGCGGCGAAGGACGAAAAGACCGCCTCGCGGAGCGCCTTCATCACCGCCGCTCTTTACCTGATCGTGGGGATGATCCCGGTTCTCCTGGGCTCGCTCATGTTCGGGCTGAATCCGGACCTGAGCACTGCTGAAACCGAGATGATCCTGCCGTACCTGGCGATCCACTATCTACCTCCGGTTCTGACCGCTCTTTTCGCTGTCGCCCTGGTCGCCACGCTTATGTCCAGCGCTGACAGTGCCCTGCTGGCTGCCGCCTCTGTTGTTGGCTGCAATATCCTGCGTTATTTCAAGCCCGGCGCCGATGGTACCCTTACCCTGAAGGTAACCCGGCTCTGCATTCCGGTGATCGCTGTCGGCTCCTTGCTGATCGCCTGCTTCGCACAGACCATCTATATGCTCGCGGTGATCACCTGGTCCCTGATCCTGGTCGGGCTCTTTGCCCCCTATGCTGCCGGCTACTTCTGGAAGGGATGCAACCAGAGCGGGGCGATAGCCGCCCTGCTTGGCGGTCTTTTTACCTGGCTTCTGGCCATCGCCTATTTCATGAGCCGGGTTACCCTGAGGAGCAATCTGGCCCTGACGGAAAATGCCGTTCAGGTGGAGGGGGCGATCTGGGATGCCGTCTATATCGGCTCCATCCCGGCTCTGGTCGCTTCGGTTTTCTTCATGATCATCGTTTCTCTGGCCACCCGGAAGAAAGAGCCGCCCCGCCCCCTGGTTGATATCAACGGCTGCCCGTTTCAGCCCTGACCGCTTAAAAGGAGGGGCGCCCGTCTGCCGGTATACCGGCCGGCGCTTGCGGCGGTTCTCTTTCTCGGCTCAGCCAACCGCTTTCACGTAAGCTGCCGCCCCGGCCGGAAGATCCACGGTGGGGGCGCGTTCAATCGCCCACTTTCCGCTGTGCAAAGCGGCCGCTCAGGGGTGAAAGCAGGCCCTCCGCCGG
>JAAZPS010000338.1 GCA_012797095.1 Bacillota bacterium
AAGGGGGCCACTTTGCTGCGCCGATCTTGACGAATGCTGCGCTTGCCCGGGGCTTCAGGAAGTGGGCCGCCGGTTGATCTGGCTGTAGATGGCTATCCCGGGCCTACCGGGCTGTTGGGCAGATCTTGACGAATACTGCGCTTGCCCGGGCAATAATTCCTACCGGTTGACGATCATGAGAGCGGGTCGGCCAGGCCGACAAGGCGGTAGAGCCGGCGCACCTCTGCCTCGCCGAGGCGGCGGTACGTTCCACTTTCCAGCCCCGCAGCGCTGAGGAAGGCAAACCCGGTCCGGCGGAGCTGCTGCACCGGATAACCGGCGGCGTCACACATCCGCTTGACCTGCCTTTTCCGCCCCTCGTGGAGCAAGATCTCCAGAACAGCGCTCTCCCGGCTCCGGCGCAGCAGCCGCACCTTTGCTGGAGCGGTGGGCCCGTCGTCGAGGAGCATCCCCCGACTCATCCGGGTCAGCACTGCCGGGGAGGGAACCCCTTTGACCCGGACCCGGTATCTTTTTTCCACACCGAAACGCGGATGAGTGAGGCGGTAGGCCAGCTCCCCGTCATCGGTCAGCAGCAGCAGGCCGGTGGTATCAAGATCGAGCCGTCCCACGGGGTAAAGGCGGGCCGGGCGGCGGCCGATCAGCTCGAGCACCGTCGGCCGGCCGTACGGATCTGAAACAGTGGACAGGTACCCGGCCGGCTTGTCCAGCAGGAGATACTCTTTCTTTCCCGCCGGTTTCACTGCCCGGCCGTCCACGGTCACCCTGTCCCCCTCCTTGACCCGGTGCTGGGGAACGGTGATCATGATCCCGTCGATCTCGACCCGACCCGAGGTGATGATCTGTTCGGCTTTGCGGCGCGAGGCGACCCCGCACAGAGCCAGATATTTGGCCAGACGCATTTCCCTTGAACCTCCTTCACGGAGCTGCCGCCACTCTTCGAATAGCTTATTCCAGAAAAGGCGCCCTAATCCCTTTCTGCGGCAAATATCTGCAGCAGCCCCAGCCGCTCCAGCCGCCGGGCAATTACTCCGGGATCGGTGCTGTAGAGGTTTCGCTCCTGCAGGTGCTCCCAGAGCGGTCCTCCCGAGAGACTGCAGACCGTGCCGCCCGCCCCGGCAGAGCGATCCTTGAACCCGGTAAAGGAGATCAGCTCCCCGCAGACGCAGCCCCCCGGCAGCTCCAGGGGCTCCCGGCCCCTGCTGAGGCGCCAGGCATTGTACCCGGCCAGGGAGCCGGTAACAATGGCCTCGGTATGGCCCAGGCCCAGTCCGGCCCTTTCACCGGCCACCAGGAGATTCTCCAGCGGCGGGACCATCAACCGCCCATCGCGCTCGATGAGGCCGCTGAAGCGGATCGAATTCCCCCGGCTTCCCCCGAGGGGATCGCGGAATATGGCCCTCTCGAAGCCTTTCAGGCGGCGTAAAAACGGCAGCGGCAGGTACGGCACCATCATCTTGATCGCCCCGGTGTCCAGCAGGATCAAGTTGTGTGCGTACGTTTCGGAGCTGTACTGGCGGCAAGCCTTGATCTGCAGCATCAGCTCGCTCTGCGCGCTGAGGATCTCCGCCGGCAGGGGGATCACGATCAGCCCTTTCGCTTTAACCTCGGCCAGCAGCCAATCGGCCAGCGAGCTCGGCTCGATCTCGC
>JAAZPS010000045.1 GCA_012797095.1 Bacillota bacterium
GTCTCCCCTGACAAGTTTGATCAGCCGCAAGGTCAAATAAGAACCACGGAGGAGGGCTATTATGATTGGCGGTTACATGGGCAAGGTGCTGCAGATAGACCTGAACACGGGCAAAAGCAAGAGCTATTCCCTGCCCGAACGGATGCTGGAGCTCTACGTCGGCAACAAGAGTCTGGGAGCGCGTCTTCTCTATGATCTGCTGCCCCCGATGACTGACCCGCTGAGCGAAAAGAATGTCTTTATTGTGACCACCGCACCGCTGACCGGGTCGGGGGCCCCCAGCAGCAACCGTTTCAACATCACCACCAAATCGCCGTTGACCGGCACCATCGTCAACTCGAACTGCGGAGGCAATTTTGGGGTATTCCTCAAAAGGGCCGGATACGACAGCCTGATCATCACCGGCAAAGCTGCCCGCCCGGTCTATATCACCATCGATGAAGAAAGCGTCGCCATTGTTGACGCGGCGGAGCTGTGGGGTCTGGATACCCAGAAGACGCAGGAAGAGCTGCCCGGCCGGGGCGGCAAGATCGTCATCGGCCCCGCCGGAGAGAATCTGGTAAAGTATTCTTCCGTCTTTTCCCAGGAGCGCGTCGCCGGCCGCGGCGGCGTCGGCGCAGTCATGGGCAGCAAGAATCTGAAAGCTGTCGTCGCCACCGGAAAGCAGCGGGTCAAGGTGGCCCGTGAAGAGAAATTCAAGGCTGCCTGCAAGAATTGGCGCGAACTGTCGCGGAAACACCCGGCCACGGGCGAAGAGCTGCCCCGCTATGGCACCGCCATATTCGTCAATAAATGCAACGTCACCCACACCCTGCCGACAAAAAATTTCCGCCACGGCAGCTTTGACCGGGCCGATTCTGTCAGCGGCGAAACCCTGGCCGAGAAACATCTGGTCAAGAATATCGGCTGCTACGGCTGCCCGGTTGCCTGCGGCCGACAGGTGACCCTCTACGGTCAAAAAGTAAAAGGACCGGAATATGAAACACTGGGCCTGCTCGGTCCGAATATTCTCAATGATGACCTGCAGGCGATCATCGAGCTCAATTACCAGGCCGATCTGCTCGGCCTTGATACCATCTCCCTGGGCAACACCCTCGGTTTTGTCATGGAAGCGAAGGAGAAAGGGCTGCTCAAAACAGATCTCTCCTTCGGCAGAACCGATCACCTCAGCCGGATGATCGAGGATATCGCTTACCGCCGTGGCCTCGGCGATGATCTTGCCGAGGGGGTCCGTTTCCTCTCCAAAAAATACGGCGGTGAAGAGTTTGCCCTTCATGTCAAGGGACTCGAGCTCGCCTCCTACGAACCGCGCGGCGCCGTCGGACAGGGGCTCGGTTACGCCATCGGCAGCCGGGGCGGCTGCCATATTGCCGCAGGCTATCCGATCTACCTGGAAGCAAACGGCCCGATCACGGTTGATCCCCTCTCCACCGTCGGCAAACCGGGCTTGACGATCTTGAACCAGACGGCCATGGAAGCGGTCAGCGCGATGGGCTGCTGTATCTTTACCGTCTATATGTTTCTTCCCAAGATACTGCTGGAACTGAACGCCCGCTCCCGGATCGTCTCAACCGTTGTCCGCACCGCTTTACTCTACGGCGGCAATCTTGTCGGCAGGGTGCTCTCCTGGCCGGCCTGGACGCTGCCGATACCGGCACCCTTTTTCATGCTTCCCCAGGCGCAGACCCACGCACATTGCACCGGGCTGCGCTTCACCATGGGCAATATGATGGAGTTGGGCAAACGGGCCGTCAGCATGGACCGTATCTTCAATCTGCGGGAAGGGCTCACCGCTGCCGATGATACCCTCCCAAAACGGCTGACCGATGAACTGCAGCGCTCCGAGGAGCCCCGGTCAAAGGTCCCCCTGGCCAAGATGCTGCCGAAATACTACGGCTTCAGAGGCTGGGGCCGTGACGGGATCCCCCGGAAAAGAACATTGAAAACCCTGCAGATCGATGAGGGGATCATGCTGCCGCTCTCCTCTTTTGAAACCGGTACCGTTTAAGGTATGAACCTTGAACCGAGCGAGGTTATTTGATAGATGATCGAGGTAAAACTGTTCGCTTCTTTGCGCACGGCCGCCGGTGAAAAAAGATACTATTCCGAGGCCTCCACGGTAAAAGAGCTCCTCCGGGAAGCCTCGAAACGATACGGTGACGAATTTGCGGCCAAGTTGAAGATAGCCACCATCCTGGTGAATGGAAAGAATATCGCTCATCTGCGCTGGAAAAGGACCAGGCTGAAAGATGGCGATATCGTCTCGCTCTTTCCGCCCCTGGCCGGCGGATAACCGCAAGACGGCGAAACCCCGACCGGATCAAGGCCGGCTCCCTGACCAAAAGGAGCCGGCCTGTTTCTTCCCGTTGAAGCTGTTAAGCTGTTCACTGGCGCCGGGAATCTGCTCTTTCTTGCCGCACGCACCGCACCGCCCCGCACCAGCATATTGAACCCGTTAAATCTACCCTATTCCAGCAATATTTCTGGCAAGCTTTTTTTTCTCATCCAGATCAGCCTGCCGCGCGATCATGATCCGCTGGGCCTGGGGCGAGCCCGCACCGTGCATCGATTCGGTCCGGTAACCGACAGCAGCGGTGCCGAGGGCCAGGTTCTCGATGAGCCGCAGAACCCGCATCCGCTCCTCGGTGGAGACAGCGGCAACCCCGCAGAGGTACTTTTCCACGATCGGACCGATCTCCGGATGACGCAGATCCTTCTCCGAAGGCAGCGTGACCATCAGCCCCCCGGCAATATCTTCAGCCAGACGGGTGATCTCGTAAGGGAACCGGGTGACATTCTGCTTGCAGACATTGGCCAGCAGCAGATCGATCAGATAGGTCCCCGAAGCGGTCGGACAGCCCTCCGCCGAGCAGGCGATCCCGCAAGAGAAAAGAGTTTCGTTCAGATGGATCATCTCGATCAACTTATCCCGGATATGGGAAGCCCGCGCCACCCCGTTGTATTCGGCAGCCAGCGCAGCCGCTCCGATCAGAACATCGCCCACCCCCACCTTGCAGCCGCCGTAACTCTGGCGGTGATAACCGGCAAAGCGTTCGACCAACGCCCCGCTGAACCGATATTCGCCGCACATGAAGACATTCTCATACGGAACAAAGAGATCCTCGAAGACCATCAGGGTTTCATGCCCCCCGAACTGCCTGTTGCCCACATCGATGGTCCCGCCTTCCAGTTTGCGAGTATCACAGGACTGCCGCCCGTAGATATGCAGCACCCCCTCGGCATCCGAGGGCGCTGCAAAGCAGAGGGCATAATCGGCATCCTCCGGCCCCATGGCGATGGTCGGCATGACCAGCAGCCAGTGCGAATTGACCGCACCGGTCTGATGGGCCTTGGCCCCCCGCACAACAATACCATCTTCTTTTCTTTCCACCACCCGGAGATAAAGGTCCGGGTCAGCCTGCCGGTGCGGCGCCAGTCCCCGATCCCCCTTGGGATCGGTCATCGCCCCGTTAACCGTCCAATCCTGCTCCTGCATCTTCAAAAGAAAGTTGACAAAACGGCGGTGATAATCCGTGCCCAGCTCCCGATCGATCTCGTAGGTAACGCTGTCAACAGCATTGATCGCATCCATGCCCACACAGCGCTGGAAGCAGGCCGCTGTCTTCTGCCCAAGCAGGCGCAGCATCTTGACCTTCCTGACCAGATCGGCACTGCTCCGGTGCAGATGGCAGAATCGGTTGATCCGCTCACCGCTCAGATGGGAAGTAGCCGTCATCAGATCTTCGTAACGCTTCTCTTCGGCCAGAGCATAGGTCATCTTGACCGAGTTCA
The DNA here is from genome assembly GCA_012797095.1 of Bacillota bacterium. Classification (GTDB taxonomy): domain Bacteria; phylum Bacillota; class Dethiobacteria; order DTU022; family DTU022; genus JAAZPQ01. Next base: position 3,793 of record JAAZPS010000045.1, read on the forward strand.
TGGATGGTCTGATCATCGGATGATCAACCGGGTTCTCCACCAACTCACCCAGGAGATAGACCCTGAAGTTCATCTCCCGCAAACTGGCCTCGTACTCCTGCGCTGTCATCATCGTAAACGCCCCCCTTGTTCAGGCTTCGGATAGATCCCCAACCTGCAATACCCGGTAGATCTATTCTGCAAAAAAAACATTAATGGGCTTTATCCGGCCCTCCCTGGCAAACCGGTCTCCGCCCCTTACATAAAAAATAGTCTGAATATGATTCCTGTCCCGGTTCAGGTCTTTCCCCGATTCTTCAGCTGATCCCGCAACTCCTTCTTCCGGACTCGATATTTTCAGGCAATTGCAGTTCTTTTATCCCGTTCGAAATCTTGCAACCGTTCTAAAGAGGGGCAACAGCCGCTTATTACCTCGCTCATCGGCAAACTTCTATTTTCTTTTGCTACTTCAATTCCAGCATCTTCTCCGCGATCAGCGCAGCCAGTTCACCGACAAAGTCGATCGCTTCGTCCGGATTCGGCGGCTCGACCACGGCGATCGTTAAGGCAAGCGGAGCCCTTTCAGGAAAATAGAGCAGGGCCATGTCACCGATGAAAGCGCTATCGGTGCCGACCTTGTTCGCCACCTTTGTATATTCGCCAAGATATCGCCCGATTCGATGATCCTCTGTCGCCAGCATCATCCGAATTCCTTTTTCGCTCAGCTCTTTGGAAAAGATCTCCGCATTTTCAAGTGCGAGCAGCATTCTGGTCAATTCAAAAGCTGTCGCCTTGTTCAAAGGCAACGAGGAGCGGTGATCGTACATCTTCCGGGTGAAGGCGGTCTTTTCAAGTTCGAGCAATCTGGCCGTTCCCGAGATCTCCCGGGCACCGATGCGGTCAAACAATATATTTGTCGCGACGTTGTCGCTCAAACTGATCATCAGTGAAAGCAGTTCTTCAATGGAGTGGGTTGTCCCGTTTGCAGCAAACTGCAGTCTCCCTGCCCCGGCAACCGCAGTTTCACCGACATACTTGTCGCTTTCCGAGAGAAGATGGCTCTCGGCCAACGAGATATCGCCCCGATCAGCCTGTTTCAGGACGGTCAGAAGAAGCAGCGTCTTGATCATGCTTGCCGGGACAAATCTTTCGTGGGCATCGATCTTGATCTGCCCTCCGGTGGCAAAATCGTAAAGACTCAACTTTACCGCAAAGGAGCGCTCCTCGATCTTTCTTTTCAGCAGCCTGTGCAGAACAGTCAAATTTTCCGGTGCTTTCCCGAATTTACCCGAAGCAGCATTGTCCGGTGCAGCAGCTGCTCGCCTGCCTTCAAGCAGGGCTAGATCGAGCGGGCAATCACCCGCTGCCTGCCCGTTCGGATCAGGTTCTACTGGTGTACCCGGGGAGCGGTTGGGCAGAATCGCGCTGCCGGCCGCGTGGAGCAGCACAGCAGCGAAGATTAGCAAGAGCAACGTCAACGGCAGGGTTCTGTTCATCCCGGGAGATGCTCCTTCGTTGATTGATCGTATCTGTTAGGAGCTTTTCCCGGGCAAACAAATCTATCCCCCGGTATCCATGAAACAGGAAACCTTTATTGCTGATCGGCCCTTTTCTGGAAGATGAGCAGATATTCGTGAACCTTGTTCACCCGAAAAACGTAGGGATAGCCAAGGGGCCTCAGATTGTTATATTCCCTCCGGCGATCCCAGATAATGATATCGTCAAGGGTGTAGCCGCGCTTGAGCAGCTCGGCGGCTAGATTCATATGGAAAGGGTAATAAGCCGCTCCCTTACGCAGATCCATCACATTCACGACCAGATAGCCGTTGTTTACCAGCAGGCTGTGGATATCTTCGAAGATATCGCCCAGAGCCTTGATGAATTCTTCATAGTGATCCAGACTGCTCAGATCTCTCTTCAGATCGCCGTAGTTGCGGCTTTCCTTGTAGTCGGCGGTCCTTTTTTCATTCAGGATATTCCAGTACGGCGGGGAGGTCACGCAGAGATGGACCGTGTTTTCCTGAAGATGTTTCTTGATATTTCTGGCATCATCACAGAGCAGCACCGGATCATGAAGGGGCCGGCCGTCAAAACTGAGCCTCTGCTGGGCGAGCCGTTCCCGGGCCATTCCGGTGAAGTTTGCAGAGAGCTCCAGCCCGAAGGAGCGCCTGCCGGTATCCCGGGCGGCAACGAGGGTGCTTCCCGATCCGGCAAAAGGATCCAGCACCAGATCGCCCCGGTTGGTGAAGATCTCGATCAACCGGCGCACCAGGCTGCCGGGGAAAAGGGCCGGATGTCCCAGCGAGCGTTCCTCTTTATCTTTTTCGATATCGCTCCAGACACTGATGGAATATCTGGTCCACGTCTTGCCGTCCAGCTCTGTCCTTTTCCTGGATGCGGTCATCCCCCGATCCTCCCCCCTTGCGCTAGATTATAGCATACGGCCGGTGACCGTGTTCAAAAGGCGTATAAAGGAGGCTAGAACAGAACGGAATAAAGTGAGAAGTTGGGGTAATATCTGCTATGATAAGGTCAAGATCACCATTGTGCTGAAAGGTTTGAGCAATCGTGTGTGATCAAAAATTTAAGCGAGTTTTTTTATCCTCCAGCGCCCTGACACTATCCCGGTCGAAATTCGATATGCAAATAACAATTTTTGTTGTATCATAGGGATTGGAGAAGTTGATCCGTCGCTGGAGATGGACGATAATCAAATATCAAGGAGGCCTAACCAGGCATGACTGAACGCGAGCTGCTTGAATTGGTCGCCACCCAGGTAAGCCATCTGACAACCCAGATGGACAGGCTGACGGGCGATATGGCCGGGGTCAAGGAAGGGCTGGCCGGGGTCAAGGAAGAGCTGGCTGAGGTCAGAGGCGATGTGGCCGGGATCAAGCAAGAGCTGGCCGAGGTCAAGGGCGATGTGGCCGGGATCAAGCAAGAGCTGGCTGAGGTCAGAGGCGATGTGGCCGGGATCAAGCAAGAGCTGGCCGAGGTCAAGGGCGA
>JAAZPS010000004.1 GCA_012797095.1 Bacillota bacterium
ATTCCTTTTTGCATCCACCTGCCATCATTCTACCTCCTCGTAATTACCGCGGCGGCAGCCCGGGCCGCCCCGGCGGCGGTTTTGCAGATCACCGCTCCGCACTCCCGTAGACGCTCCGCCTGTTCGTGATAACCTTGAATATCATCCCGGGTGCCAAGCAGGGATATAATGACCGGCAGGGCGCCGCCTTTTTCAGCGCTGCTTTGCCGCACCTTCTCGATCGCAGGAACCAGCTCCCCGGCCGGATTCGGATGCGAACCATAACCCAGCACAACATCCATCAGGATGCACCCCACCTGTGGATCGGCCGCCTCTTGCAGCAACCGCTCCACCCTGGCAGTGTAATCGATCATCGGATGCGGCCGCCCGGCGGTGAAGAAATCTTCGCCCAGATCAACCAGGGTATGCTCCTGGGAGCTGTTCGGATCAGCCAGTTTTTTATGAATGCCAAAGGGGACATTGGTGAAACAGGGACCAAGATCTTCTTGCAGCACCATCAGTGCTTCGGTCATCAAGGTGCCGCCCGAAAACAGGCCGCGTAGATAGGACCGCCCCGGGGGGAGTTGCGGTCGCTCCGCGGAGCAATCCGTGTCGCCAAAGCCTTCCAGTTTCGCAGCCCCCGCAAGACGGGCCGCGGTCAAAGCGGCTTTTTCCAGGCTTCTTTCCAGATGCACCGCAGGCCCCGCTTTGAGCTGCTGCTCGCCCATGAATACAGCGACAAACGGCTTGGTCAGGGACGAAGCTTTCTCCAGAAGCCGCTGCGCGGTAGCCTTCTCTCCCGCTTTTGCCACCAGCAGGATCACCTTTGTTTCCAGATCATTTTCCAGGATCTCGAGGGCCTGCCCGGTCATGATTGCATCGACCCCGGGCGCAAAGTCCCGTCCCCCGACCCCGATACCGTGCGAAACACCCAGACCGACCTCGTGCAGGATCACACCGACCTCCTGCAAACCGGTTCCGGCCGCAGCAACCACCCCCACCGGCCCGCGGCGAACGGCATTTGCAAAACCGAGACCGATACCGTTCAGGTAAGCAGTTCCGCAATCGGGCCCCATCAGCAGCAGCCCTTTTTCCCGGGCCAGTTTCTTGAGCATGATCTCGTCTTCCAGCGAAACATTGTCGCTGAAGAGAAACACATGCAAGCCCCGTTCCAGAGCTTTTTCCACTTCTGGCCGGGCATAGATCCCGGGTATTGAGATCAAGACCAGGTTGGCCCCGGGGAGAGTGCGCAGGGCCGTCTCGAATGTACGCACTGTTCTGGCATGATCGGTGAAAGCCGGCCGTTCGACCAGCAGCTTTTCCGCCATCTCCAGACAGGAAAGGGCGGTCTGCTCATCTTCTGCCAGGGCAGAGATGAGCAGATCCGAGGCCTGGGCCGCCGCCCCTTCGGGAGTAAGAAGGCCCGCTGCAGAGAGGATCTCCTTGTTTGGATCGGTCCCCATCATCACCGCGGCTCTGGCAACGCCGCTCAGTTTTGATATTTTGCTGGAAATCTTCATCAGGGTTGCAGAATCATAATAGGTATTCTTTCTGATAATCGATTTAAGAATTGGCATTGTTGTGACCTCCTGCCTGAATCGTGATCAGACCGGGAAAAGCAAGATCGCCTTCTTTCAGCATGCTGAGGGAAAGGTGAATGCCGGCCAGCATATCGAACCCGGATGAATGGCCGCATTCGGACAGCCGTTCCAGTGACTCCTTCAACAATTCGCCGCTGTCAGCCGCCCTTTCCAGAACCTCCTTTACCACGGGAAAAAGATACCCTTCGCCCAGCTGTTCCAGAAAAGAAGCACTGAATTCAGTTGAGTTTGCACGTGCGCAAGAAGCTATTCTCCGGGTCAAATCCTGTATTTGAAATCGGGTAAACTTGCTTCGTCCGATCAGAGATAAAGA
>JAAZPS010000339.1 GCA_012797095.1 Bacillota bacterium
GGGGGGGCTGTCAGACGTGCCGATTGACGGGCAAAGCGTTCCTCCGCCAGCTCCAGCAACCGCCCAACCAGTTCCCGGTAGCCGATCCCGCTGACCTCCCACAATTTAGGATACATGCTGATGCTGGTAAATCCGGGCATGGTATTGATCTCGTTTATAAAGATTGTGCCGCTTTCCGGATCAACAAAAAAATCAACCCGGGCCAGTCCGCTGGCTTCAACAGCGGCAAAGGCCCGGCGGGCCAGCTCCTGCACCCTTTTTTCGAGGAACGGTGGCAGGTCAGCCGGGTAGATCAGTTCCGAGCGCTCATCGAGATACTTGGCCCGATAATCATAAAATTCGTTGCAGGCAACGATCTCGCCGGTCCGGGAGGACCGGGGGTCCAGGTTCCCCAGAACGGCGCATTCGATCTCTTTCCCCGGCAGGGCCGCCTCGACGATCACCTTATCATCGTAACGCAAGGCCTCTTCAACAGCCGGTTCCAGCTCTGCGGCCCGCTTAACCTTGCTGATACCGATGCTGGAGCCAAGATTGGCCGGCTTGACAAAACAGGGCAGCCCGATCTCGCTGCAGATCTGCTCCGCCCGCTCCCGGGCGCTCCCTTGCCACTCCCGGCGGTTAAAATAAAGGTACGCTCCTACCGGCAGGTCATGCTGCTGGAACAAGAGCTTCATCACCGCCTTATCCAATGCCGCCGCCGATGAGAGCACCCCCGAGCCGACATAGGGGATTCCGGAGAGCTCAAAAAGCCCCTGCACGGTACCATCCTCGCCGAAGGGGCCGTGAAGGACCGGAAAGATCAGATCCAGCTCAACAAACTGCCAAGGTGAACCCCGGTGCGGCATTTCAACAAGCAGGCCCGGCTGACCGGGATCGGTCAACAGAGCTGCCCGGGGGGTCCTGCTGAGATCATTCTGTCCCCATAGCAGATCCCAGATCCGGCCGCCGGCCAACCAGGTGCCCTCGCGGCTGATCCCTACAGGGAGAACGTCATAGCGCTCCCGATCGATCGCTTCCATGATGGCTCGGGCTGATTTAAGGGAGACAATATGCTCGCCGGAGCGGCCGCCAAAAATAACGGCAACTTTTTTTCGTTTCAATGGTGGTCCCCCTTCGCTATCGTGAGGTCGGCAAAAAGAAGAAAAATTTATTTTTCATTATATCACTAAATTAAAACTGCGGTTGTAAATAGCAAAGCGGATCCTGCAAGGATCACATTTCATTATATGGCTAAACCGTAGGTAATGCTTCCGAAACGGTGGGAGCACTCCCGACACCGGTAAAAGTGGGGGTGCCGCAGCGGAGCCCTTTCAAAAAGAAGGGGACAGCCTTTGCACCGTTCCGATCAGTCCAGGCCTCTGGCCGAAGGGAAGAACGTTTCCCTCAACGAAGCAAGGGCTGATGCCGCCCCCCGGCCCCAACCGATCATTTGGATGGCTGAATGGGAAAAAACCGGGTAAAGGTAACTCCAGAGGCGGTAATAACCCCCGGAAAGCGGAAGGTCATGCTCGCCAATAAAGGCGTAAAAATCTCCGCCGAAGCTCTTCTTGAAAGAATAGATCCCGAAAAGCGGATCGCCCTGCTCCACCCTTCCGGGTACACCGTAGAGATCAAACCACCGTGCCCCTTTGCTTTTGGCCCATTTGATCCGCTCCCAGATCAGGGCATTGTACGCGTAGAGATTGCGATGACGCTCGCCCTGGCCCCCGTAGACCGCCCAGGCTTTATCGCCGAAGGCGAATGTGATCCCGGCCACGATCACCTCACCTTTGTAGGAGCCCAGCTGAAGATCGATCGCTCCCCCGGGAGCAAGAACCTGGAAAAGTTTTCGGTAATAGTCTGCTTTGCGGGCGACAAAGCCGCCCCGCAGGGCTGTTTTTTCGATCAATCGGACAAATTGGGGGAGCCCCTCCACGCCAGCAGAGGCAAAGGTCAGCCCCTGCCTGCAGCCGTACCTGATCTTGTAGCGAACTTTTTTGGGAAATCGCGCCATGATCTGGTCCAGATCACCGCCGAGATCGATACGGAAGGTATAGCGCGGCTGAATACCGCCAAAACGATCTTTCCCCGGGGCAAGCTTGAAACCGATCCGACGCAGCGCGGCAAGCGCGGCCGTGCGCTCCTCGGTAAGGCAAGGATCGATCTTGATCAGGAAGGCCCGATGTTCCTCCGCCAGATCGCGCAGCGCGCGGAACAACCTTTCCAGCACGTCGGCATCATCCCAATCTGCCAGAACCGGCCCGCGAGGCAGGTAGAATATCGACCGCCGCCCCGGAGGAACAGTCCGCTTCAGGATCGCCGCTGAAGCGACAATGAGGCCCCTTTCCTCCAGCACCACCCGCAGCGGCGTCCACTCCGGTTTTTTTATCTCCCCCCAGGAATATGATTGAAAAAGATGACCGTCGGCGGAGCCGCGCACGAAATCATCAAAACGCTTTGCTTCCGCTGCGGTGATCGATCTGAACTGCACCGCTTTTCTTTCTCCTTCTCTGATAGATTGGGCCAGGCAAATGCCAGCCCGGTGCCGCGGTCGGTATTATGGATATCCCGGCTCCAGGGCCCCGTTACCCGGGTAAAAGGCTCCTTGGTTAACAGGGCAGAAGCTCTCTCCAGGGAGAAACTCTGCCCTGCTTATCCTCAACGATGCTAGAGGGACAAGGACCGGTTATTCTTTCTCTTTCTCCACCCCGGCAGCAGCAATCACCTGCTCCGCCGCCTGGGGCGGGACCTCCTCGTAATGGGAGAAAACCATGGTAAAAAAACCGCGACCCTGGGTCATGGAGCGCAGATCGATGGAATATCTGAACATCTCGGCCATCGGGACCTGGGCGCGGATGATCTGCAGCTCACCGGCAGAATCAACACCCTGTATCCGGCCGCGCCGGCCGTTCAGATCGCCCATGATATCACCCATAAAGGCATCGGGAACGGTGATCTCA
>JAAZPS010000340.1 GCA_012797095.1 Bacillota bacterium
AACTGGACCGCTTTATTATCGGTCAGGAAGAGGCGAAGCGATGCGTGGCGGTGGCCCTGCGCAACCGTTACCGGCGGAAACAGCTGGCCGGGGAGATGCAGGAGGAGATTGTCCCTAAAAATATACTGATGATCGGGCCGACGGGGATCGGCAAGACCGAGATCGCCCGCCGCCTGGCCCGTTTGGTCAACGCTCCCTTTGTCAAGGTGGAGGCGACCAAATTTACCGAGGTCGGCTATGTCGGCCGCGATGTGGAATCGATGATCCGCGATCTGGTGGAGACAGCGATCCGTATCGTGCAGCAAGAGCGCATGAAAGCGGTGGAGCACAAGGCGGTCCAGGGCGCGGAGGAGCGGCTGCTCGAGCTGCTGGCCCCGCTGCCGCGAAAGCGGCGCCGCCAGGTGAACCCGCTGGGATTTCTGTTCACCCCGTCGACCGCTCCCGAGGAGGGGCCGGCCGAAGAGAGCAAGTACCTGGAACGTCTGCAGCAGGCCCGTGAGAAACAGAGTAGCGTGGCGGAGCAGCTGAGCCGGGGCGAGCTGGAAGAAGAAACTGTCGAGGTTGAAATTGAAGATCGCCGCCCGCCCATGCTCGAGATATTTACCGGGCAGGGGATGGAAGAGATGGGCGTTAATCTACAGGATGTTCTGGGAAATGTAATTCCTTCCCGGAAGATCAAGCGAAAGGTTACTGTTGCCGAAGCCCGGAAAATATTGAAGCAGGAGGAGGCCCAACGGCTTATCGATATGGATGCGGTCATTTCCGAGGCTGTTGTCAGAGCGGAACAACTGGGGATCATCTTTATCGATGAGCTTGACAAGATTGCCGGGAAAAACAGTTACACCGCTGGACCGGATGTTTCGCGGGAAGGTGTCCAGAGGGATATACTGCCCATAGTGGAAGGCTCCACGGTGGTGACTAAGTACGGTCCCGTAAAGAGCGACCATATCCTTTTTATCGCCGCCGGTGCTTTTCATATGAGCAAACCCTCCGACCTGATTCCGGAGCTCCAGGGGCGGTTCCCGATCCGGGTGGAGCTGCACAGCCTTACCGAAGAAGATTTCAAACTGATCCTCACCGAACCGAGCAATGCGCTGCTCAAGCAATACGCTGCTCTTTTGGAAACCGAGGGGATCAGTTTAACCTTCACTTCGGAAGCAGTCGAAGAGATCGCCCGGGTAGCCTGTGAACTTAACCAGGAGATGGAAAATATAGGCGCACGCCGCTTGCATACCATCATGGAAAAGGTTCTCGAAGATCTCTCATATGATTTGCCTGACCCGGACACCACAGAGATTATCATCGATCGGGGGTATGTCAGGAATAAAATAATGAAAATTGTTAAAAATAGAGATTTAAGTAAATATATCCTCTAAAAAGTAAAAGAAGGTGGGTGAAAGATGTGATTACTTCTCCGCTGCTTGAGAAGACCCGTCGCATCAACAAAATTCTACAGAAGACAGCCGGTCAGCACGTTGATTTCACAGATGTCGCCGAAGTGCTCAAAAATGTGATCAAGGCGAACGTCTACCTCGTCGACCGCGAGGGGGAGATCCTGGGGTACGCTCTGGTCGATGAATTCGAATGTGAGCTGATGATCAACAATGTTTTGAAGGAGGATCGTTTCCCCGAGTACTACAACAACTTCCTGCTTCGCAGTGAAGAATCCCGGGTCAATGTGCGTCAAAAATCGAATGACTGCGTTTTTATCAGGGAAGAGCGCTGTATCTTTACCGACAAGATCATCTCGGTGATCCCCATTGTCGGTGGAGGTAAGCGGCTGGGGACGGTCCTGCTGGCCCGGTTCAGCGATCTCTTTGATGCAGAAGATCTGGTCCTTGCAGAAACCGGAGCTACCGTGGTCGGGATGGAGATTCTGCGCGAAAAGGCGAAAAAGATCGAGGAGGAAGCCCGGAGCAAGGCTGTTGTACAGCTGGCCATAGCGACCCTGTCCTACTCCGAGCTGGAGGCGGTCGAGCATATCTTCGAGGAGCTCGGCGGTGATGAGGGCCTTCTGGTTGCCAGCAAGATAGCCGATCAGCTGGGGATCACCCGCTCGGTCATTGTCAATGCCCTGCGCAAGTTCGAGAGCGCCGGCGTGATCGAGTCGCGTTCCCTGGGGATGAAGGGGACCTATATCAAGGTGCTCAACCCCTATCTGCTGGAGCATCTGGCTAAAAAGTCGAAAGCTTTCCCTAAATAAAGCATTCTTGAACTTCTTTAAAATAGAGTAACTTGTTTCCCAGGTTACTCTATTTTTTTACCCTTTGCCGGCGCCGGACGATCAATGTTAAGATATGGGACAAAGGGGACGTACCTTGTTGTCCCACATATCATCTGATCCACGGGAGAGTGGATGAAAGCGGAGATCCTTCGGGCTAAGCCCTCAGGATGACACCGGGGGTGGACCCTGGGGACCGATACTGGGGATGGGACAAAGGGGACGTACCTTGTTGTCCCACATATCATCTGATCCACGGGAGAGTGGATGAAAGCGGAGATCCTTCGGGCTAAGCCCTCA
>JAAZPS010000046.1 GCA_012797095.1 Bacillota bacterium
ACTATTCCACGAAAGTCAGCAGAACAGGGAGCTGCCCGGGGGAGGTCTCGAGATCACCTTCCGGCTGACTGCTGCCCAGGAGATGATCTCCTGGCTGATGAGCTGGGGCAGTGCCATCGAGCTCCTTGAGCCGGCCTGGCTTCGGGAAGAGTTGAGCCGAAGCCTTCAGGAGGCGTTGCACCGCTACCGATAAAGATAGGAGCTCTACTTTCCGGTCGGGCGGAGCGCCCCGCCGGGACACCGGGATCGGCCGCTTTTGATCTGGAGCATCACGGGATGATCGACAGGAACTATCATCTGTTTGTCGAAAAATAATGAAGACAAGCGAATGAATGGCCTGGAAGGGCTTTCAACATGGGCTGCGAAGGGAGCGGTAGATCATGGCCGAAAACGAACCTGACAGAAAGAGAATTCTGGACTGGACAGAAGGGCTGCTCTATTTTTATGGAGTGGTCGATTTCGAAAGTCTCTACAGGGAGGTGGCCAAAAATCAGGACGCAGCTTTGAGCCGCCAACAATTCAAAAGTATCCTCGACCAGGAATTGAAGAAAAAAGATAGCCCCCGCGAAATTATCTTTGAAGATGGGCTCTATAGCCACGGAGAAGCAGATTATCCGCGGTGGTTGCTCGAAGAGCAGGAAAAAAGGCCCGGGATCAGCTATCGGCCCGTTACCGCTAAAGAGATGCACCGGGTGGTAAGCCGGCAGTATAGCTCTCTCTGGCCTCCCGCTGCCAGGGAATTGAGTGAACGGCTGCAGAAGCAGTTCGGGTGCTCTGAAAAAGAGGCCGCAAGGAGGATTTCGTTCGCCCAATTCCTGCTCAAAAATGGCGCGCCCCAGATGCAGCTCGTGGAGCTGTTCCTCGAAGATCTTGATTTTGGTTCCTTCGAGGCGCTGCAACCGCTCGTAAACCTGATCGGCGATCTGGCCAACCATACCCCGCAGTGGATCCTCAAAGGGTGGACCTCCCGGGAGATCTTCGAGCGGTACGAGAAACCGGCTTTGCGGACCCTGCCTGCGGAACCCTTTACTTCCGGGGAGGAGCAGCTGCGAATAGATAGTACGCTCAAGGTGGGCCGAAACGAAGCCTGCCCATGCGGCAGCGGGAAAAAATATAAAAAATGCTGCGGTGCGCCGAAGGAAAGTGAGACAGTCACACCCCGGGCACGGGACAAATCCGGCGAAGGGAACAAACCCTCACTGGAGGAATGGCAGGCCCTTTACGAAGCGGCAGCATCCTTCAAGGAAGCCCGCTGCTGGGAATGGATGTACAATAATGATCTTTTCGGGGTGATGGATCCTGAAACATCCGAGATTGTCTACTGCTGCATCATGGGCGAGCTGGGTGAGCACTACGGCCTGGGGGCCTACCGGGGTCCGGAAGGGCTGAAAGCGGTGATCGAGATCATGGAAAGCTCCGCTGAATCACCCGAATTTTTTTTCATCCAGAAATGTTTGATGGCTTCGTTTGAAGATCGCGAGATCCTTGACAGGGAAGACCGGGCTGTGATCAAGGAACTGGGACTGAAATTCAGGGGGCGAAAACAGTGGCCTTTTTTCCGCTCCCATGAACCCGGGTTCCATCCCTGGTTTATCGATGACGGCGAATGCCGCTTTTTGACACTTATTCTGCAGCAGGCGCTGCAGGTTTCCCGGCGCTGTCGTGAAAGCAAGGCCATCTTGAAGCACGATCATCCGGGCACCTTTCTGGTCCGCGTGCCCCGGTCCAAGGGGCGCACCATCGTTTGGTCCGACCGGTACCTCGAAGCGGCACCCCTCCGGGTAGAGCAGCCCACTTTCAAAATTACCGATGAGGTGGGCCTGAGAAGGATCCTGACCCAGGGGAAAAGGAACCGCGATACCTGGGAGGCGGATACATATTTTATGCCCATGCCCATTCAGGAGAAAAAGGGGACAAGGCCGTATTACCCGAAAGTGTTTCTCCTCTTCGATAAAAGCCGGGGGCTGGTCCTTGATCACGAGCTGATGCAAGACTTTTCCCGGGAGGGATACCGTTGCATCGAACGATTCATCGGGCTGATCGGCAGAACAACGATCCCCTCCCGGATCCAGGTCGAACGCGAAGAAACCTTTTACCTGCTGAAAGAAGTCTGCCGCCGGCTGGATATCACCCTGAGCAGGGTTGAAAAGCTGAGTGCAATTCCCCTGATCAGGGAAGAGCTGTACGACCGGATCTTCTAGCAAGGCAGGTAAACACCGGCATACTCCGACAAATTGGACCATCATTCACAGGTGGTAACATATGATCCCTTAAACCGCTCCGGCAGGGTCAACAGGACAACCTGATGTCGCGACTATTTGCCACCGTGCAGCTAGGCCCTGCCAGATCAAGTTAACTTATCTTCCATCTACCTTTGATCAGGGAAGAGCTGTACGACCGGATCTGGTAAAGCCTGAACCCGGATTGGAAACGGTTGACTCAAGGTAAGGTTTACAGCAATATCGCCCCAGATCGCTTCTGGCATTGCAAAGGTGACATCTTGTTGTCGCAGCCATCTGCTACTGTACAGACAAAATCAACCGTAAAAATTCCACCAGCCTTCTCACTCTCCGGAGTTTAAGTAAAAGGAAGGAAGCAGTGCAATGAACTGCCCGAATTGCGGTAAACCAGCCCAGGGGGGCCAGAGCATCTGCCCCTGGTGCGGGGTTCTGATCAGCAATCTGGATGCCGGCATTGTAGCCGGGCCCGGCAAAAGACTTGCCGGCCATATTCTGGATATAGCCGTCTGGGCACTTCTCTGGATTATCATCGCAGTTATGATCGTCGGCGGATCAGAGCCGGATAGCGGTGGCAAAGCCTTTTGGGGTGTTCTGTTGTTATTTGCTTCCGTGATTTACTATTTTGTTTTACTTGCCCGCGGTCAGTCATATGGCAAATGGTTTCTCGGGATGAAAGCTTTCCATACCACAGGCAAACCGGCAGGTTTTTGCGTCATGTTGGTAAGAGAAACCATCGGCAAGTTCATCAGCGGAATGGTCTTTTCCCTGGGGTACCTTTGGCTCCTGTGGGATCCGGATCATCAAACCTGGCATGATAAACTGGCAAGTACTGTTGTCATGGTTACGGATCGGGAGTGAGGGATCCCTTCGAAAACCAGCAAAGGAGGGATACCCGTGAGCATACACAAGACCAGGGGCCTGCTCTACAGGATCGCCCGGCTGCTGGGCGACGTCCAGGCCATCTCCAGTGGCAGCCCACAGAAAGTGGCCAAAAGAGCCGCCCGCCGCGTCACCGGCAAGGC
>JAAZPS010000341.1 GCA_012797095.1 Bacillota bacterium
CAATTATGTCCCGCTTCTGGTTCAGGGAACCTATACTGCCGATCTGAATAAATTCTCCGAAATAAAGGCCACCGACGGCGCCGGTATTATCACCGGCCAGAATATAAATGTCAGTTTCATGGCCTTTCCCTATCCGGAGGCAGAGATCGTTCTGACGATGAAGGGTGAGGAGATCGAGCTGAACCAGATCATGATGATGATCATCCCCCAGCTTCCCCCGATCCCCGATCTGGATATGGAGGATGATCTTACCAGGATGCTCGAGGGGGTCACCGCAATTGAGGAAGGGTTGAATGCCCTTTACGAAGGTGCCGCTCAGATCTACCAGGGCCTCGATCTATTCAGAACCAAAACCAATGAGCTGCTCGCGCAGATGGAGCCCCTGCTTTCGCTGATCGAGGAATGGCCCCGGTTCTCCGGGAGCCTGGAAGAAGGAGATATCCGCTCGCGGTTGGAAAGTATCCGCGAATTCCTTGAACGAGTATCCGGGGAAAGACCCGGCGAACGGCCTGAAGAGTGGCCCGACGAGTGGCCCGAAGAGTGGCCCGAGGAATGGCCCGAAGAGTGGCCCGAGGAATGGCCCGAAGAGTGGCCCGAGGATCTGCCTGATGAGCTGATCTCCTACCTTGATGAGCTGATGGAGCTCGTGGAACAATTCGACGGCCTTGAAGAGTATCTCTCCGGGGCAGAGGAAAGCTTTGAACAGGTCGCCATGCTGCCCGAAGCGATCAACCAACTTGCCGACGGGCAGAAACAGATCCGGGATGGTCTGAAGGAGATCAACAGCAAGGGTATCCTGGAGATGAAAAATGGGCTCATTGACGGGGTTAACGAAAGCAGGTTCGGCAAAGCAAAGATCGATCTGATGCGCTCCCTGGTCGAGGAGTACCGCTCCCACGCCGATAACGACCAAAACCGCACCAGCAGTGTTCAATTCATCATTCAGACTGAATCAAACGGTGAACAGAAAACAAAACCCGGCAACAAGGAAGGGGAGCAAGATTCACCGGAAAAAGCCTGGTATTACAACCTATGGTCCAAATTTCTGGATCTTTTTTCCTGGGCAGCATAAAATAAATAGAAACCAGAATACCAGGTGGGTAGGGGGCTCACGCCCGGGTAAATACGGGGACAAAGCATTCTAATCAAAAACGGCTGCCATCCGCCCTCCTGCCATCCTGAGGGCGCGGCACCCACCCCTGTCATCCTGAGGGCGCAGCCCGAAGGATCCCGTATCCGGTTATCGCGGTGCAAAGTGCACGAGTCGAAGGGGAAAGGTCATGGTAAAACCCGGGAAGCAACAAATGGGACAACAAGGTCCGTCCCTTTGTCCCATGAGATCCTTCGCTTCGCTCAGGATGACGGAGGGAGGTAAGTCTGTCGCTCCAAAAGGAAAGGCGGCTGTCGCTGCGATAGGAGCAGCTCCCGGTAAGTCATCCTGAGGGCGCGGCACCCACCCTGTCATCCTGAGGGCGCAGCCCGAAGGATCTCGTTTCCGGTTTTCGCAGTACTGAAAGCACGGGCCGAAGGGGTACGGGTAGTGGTAATAACCCCGGGAAGCAAAAATGGGACAACAAGGTACGTCCCCTTTGTCCCGCTTGGTCCAGAATATGGAAAGGAGGTGAGAATAGTGGGAACGGGAAAACAGGATACCAGGTCCAAGATCATGAAAACAGCGGTGGAGATCATCGGTCGGGAAGGGAATCTCAATGTTACCATCAGGGAGATCGCCGAAAGGGCCGCGGTGAACATTGCTGCGATCAATTATCATTTCAGCTCCAAGGAAAATCTGATCGAAGA
>JAAZPS010000342.1 GCA_012797095.1 Bacillota bacterium
CCGGGCTGCCGCGTCTTTATTCTAACACCTTGTCTGCCTCAACTCAAGAAACTTCAAGGATAATTCTGGCGCCGGGGCCAGGGCAGCCTCTGCGGCGGCTCCCCAATTGTCCCTATATTTGCTATTGACAGAATATTTTTGAACCATTATAATAACCTCATAGTAAAGACGGCTTGCTTGTGATTGTAACAGCCCGCAGAACCGAACAGCTCCAGCCCTCTTTGCCATGAAATAACAGCTGCATTGCTCACTACCAGGATCACTTATCCCGGAAATTCCCGGCATCGGACACGCCACCAACCACACCTTTAACTTTCAGCAATCATGCGGTGATCCCCTGCAGCACTGGAAAGCGAAACGCAAGAGAATAGCAGTGATGAACCAGGCATATTGTTCAAAGCAAGGCCGATCAAAAAAGACGGGTGGTTCAATATGCCGAGATCTGATCTGCCGTGGTTGGAGGAATACAAGGTGCATGGGGTTCCCCGCACCTTCGAACCGTACCCCCGGGTTCCCAGCCATCATTTTCTCGATGAAGCCGCCAGGGGTCACCGCCGGATGGGACTGGTGCAGCTGGGTTGTTACGTCAGGTATCCGCAGCTGAAGGAGATGGCCGACAGCATGGCCTACGCCCTGCAGAAGATGGGAGTAAAAAAAGGCGACCGCGTCGCCACCATACTGCCCACCTCGATCCAGTTTTTTATCGCCGACCATGCTATCTCCAGGGCGGGAGGGGCCCATCTACCCTGCAGTTTCCTGGAACCGCTGAGGATACTGCAGCACAAATTTCAGGAGGCCGGACCGGCAGCGGTGATCACCCTGGATCAGCATCTGGATATGGTCGAGGAGCTGCAAAGGAGGAGCCCCTTCAAGGAGATCATTGCAACCAACCTGAACGATTTTTCGGCAAAACCTTTCGGGAGCAAGCCCCGGGCGGGGGTGCACCGCTTCATGGAGCTGCTTTCCGGTCAAAAGGAACCGCTGCGGGTTTTATTTGATCCCGATAACGATATCGAAACCCTGCTCTTTACCGGGGGAACAACCGGGCTGCCCAAGGGATGCATGCTCTCCCACCGGAATATTGTCGCCAACAGCATCCAGAACAGCCACGCCATGGGGTCGATCTCCCGCACCCTCATCGGCAACAGCTCGGTGCTGCTGGGTGTACCGTTCTTTCACAGCTACGGACACTGCCTTATGCATACGATGACCCTGATGGGCTTCACCCAGCTGCTGGTCCCCGATGCCCGCGATATCGACAGCATGGTGCAGATGATCCGGGAACATCGCCCGGTTCTGCATGTCGGCGTGCCGACCCAGTTCATGAAGATGGTCGAGGGAAAGATCGATAAGATAGGGTTGTTCGGGCTGTCGGGCTCGGCGGCACTGCCGCCGGAGACGCAGAAACAGTTCGAGGAGAAAGAAGCGGGGGTGATCATGGAGGGCTACGGCCTCTCGGAGATGTCTCCGGTAACCCATTTCAATGCTTCGGTGATGATCCGGATCTTCGGGGGACGCAGGTTCCTATCCCTGATCAGCTGGCTGCTGCAACTGCCCGGGGTCATGACTCTGGTGCAGCGGCTGATCCGCATCTTCGGCTACAGGTTTGTGGGCCGGGTATTTTCCTGGCTGGTCCTGGTACTGACCAGGTTTTCCAGCAAAAGGCCCGGTTTGAGCAAGGAAGAGAAGCAGGCGGCCATCGGGATCCCCTTTCCCGATACCGTGGTCAAAGTTGCCGATCTGGAGACGGGCCAGGAGCTGACCCACCATGAGATGATCACCGAGGGGAAAACCGGGGAGATGCTGTTGAAGGGACCGCAGCGGATGTTGGGCTACTGGCCGGTCAAGGGGACGGGGTACGATGAAGAGGGCTATATCCACAGCGGCGATGTGGTCACCCTGAACCAGGAAGGTTACTTTCGCATTGTCGACCGGACCAAGGATATGATCAATGTTTCCGGTTACAAGGTCTACTCCCGGGAGCTCGACGATATCCTTTACGGCCACCCGGCAGTGGCCCTGGCAGCGACCGTGGGGGTCCCCGATCCGCTCAAACCGGGCAGCGAGACGGTCAAGGTTTTCATCCAGCTCAAGGAGGATTACGCCGGTCAAGTATCGGAGCCGGAGATAAGACAGTATCTTCAGGCAAAAGTGGCGAAATACGCCATGCCGAAACAGATCAAGTTTCTGGAGAAGATGCCGCTCACCGAGATCCAGAAAGTCAACAAGAAGTTCTTGAGGGAGCAGGAGCTGGAAAGAGCGGCCCACCAGTAAAATAGATCGTGAAGGGGGCGAGGCCAGCCGAGGTAAGCTGTTTTGCCGCAAGTGATCTTTAAAAATTTCAAGGAGGTTCCCTATGAAC
>JAAZPS010000047.1 GCA_012797095.1 Bacillota bacterium
ACAAGTGAGTACAGGGGACGGTGACTTTGACTCACCGAAAGGCCTGCTCAAGAGCAAAGCCAGCGTCCCCCATCTCCCCTCTGATCATTGTAAACACCGGCCAAATTACAGATATAATAACCCTACTGGGTGTCAAAATCATCTCACGGCATTCCCTCAACGGTAAGCGTTTTTTGCGATGAGCTATTTTAACAACAATGATGGTTAATTCCTGACCTTGTATCGAATACAGAATCCGCTACCGGCCCTGACGAGTACGATACCTGTTATGCCCGGTCAACTTTTTACAGCCGGGGGGCGGGGATCCCGGGTAAGTGTTTCAATACGTTTTGAAACTTTGCGACGATCCCTGACGGGATTCAGCGCCAGATCTTTCTCGACGGATCTTTTAAAGAATACCCTACAATCGGCCATCTTCTTTCAGCCTTTTTACCATTTCATCGTAACTGAGCAAAGGTTCGGCAGCTCTTTCTTCAAAGGCCTCAAGATCCTCTGCATCCTCAGCCAGGGCTGCCCTGATCGCATCATTGGTCAGCTCGGAGACAGACTTGGATGTTTCAACCGCTTTCAGTTTAAGGGCCTTATGAAGCCGAGGATCCGGGCAAACCGTTGCTCTTACTGATTGCATTCGACAGCACCTCCTTCATAACGTTATGGCCCCATAACGTCAACAAAGGTGCCTTGAGTACCGGAGCACTACATTACGGTATCATACTGCAACTCGGGCGGTAGTTACCTCTTCTGTCCAGCCCCTTTACTCGCTTCCCCTGCTATCTTAACGGCAAAATCTACCGCTTGCTGCAGATCCGCTTCATCGGGATGGCCGAAACGGAGGAATAAAAAACTTCCCGGACAGTTAAACTCATCTAACACCTCGATACCTTTTTCCTTCAGTATCTTTCTGACGCTGTCCTGATTCTGTTCCCTGGCCGATGAGGTCACCAGCACGGCTCTTTTTACGCCGGCTGCATCCAGGGTCCTCACAAAGGCCAGAAGCCCGGGCAAACTTTTGCCCCCGTAGATCCCGCCGACAATAAAGAGCAGATCCACGTCGGTAAAGACGGGACGGGCCGAAACCTTTGTCACCTTAACTTTCAAGGCCTTGCCAATTGCCTCCGCGATCTTTTTCGAATGCCCGGTTAGAGTTGCATAGAGAATAACCATCTTTTCCATAAACAAACCTCCTTGAAATATTATCCATCTTCCAGGATAGCCCTGGCTCTCCGACCTCTTTTTCATTGACGCCAGTTTTTCATATCCTTCGGCACATCGGGCCGCGGAACCCGCCGGATTTTCTATTTACTCTTGACCATTCCATATTTTAAGCGCCTCCCCAACCGATCTGGTCATCTCCTGCGAAAATGGAGCCCCCGTCTTTTTTGCATAATGCCGCTGCGCATAGTTTTGGGCACGATCAGAGCTGTCTGCTGCTCTGAAATTCCCTTCAAGAGAGCCAAACATATCTTCAATTTCCCCTTCGTTCAGCCTGCGGTAACTGTCCTTGAAAACAACATATTCCTTCCTGAACCTGGAGCGATATTTTTTGGTATTCTTCCCGGGGTAGTAGCCCATGCAGAGCATGGCCACGGGAAAAACATAATCAGGTAGGTTGAGTAATTTTCTATGGTCCTCGTATCTTTCCATGATATCCCCGATATAGCATGAGCCTATGCCCAGAGATTCCCCCGCAACAACCGCATTTTGAGCCGCCACCAGGGCATCACAAGCGGCGAGCAGCAGGTTCGCCTCCGTGGGGTATACAAAGGGGAGCCCCTCCCGGCGGCAGTATTCAGCCACATTCCCGGCATGATAGTAATCGTACCATTTTTGATAATCAGCCGCGAAAACCAGCACCAGAGGAGCCCTGGCGATAAAAGGCTGGTTGTCGCAGCTGCGGCTGAGGCTCTCCTTTTTGCCCTTGTCCTCGACCATGATAATCGAGTAAAGCATCATATTGCCTGCCGTGGGCGCCCTGATCGCACATTCCAGGATCGTATCAAGATGTTCCTGCGAGACAGGTTTTTGCTCATATCTTCTCAGGGAAACCCTCTGTTTCAGCAGCTCAACAACACCATTCATTCAAACAACCCCCTCTACTTTTAAATAACTGCCCTCAGAACAGTTTTTTCTCTTTCAGGATGCTGATATCGAGTTCTCTGGCCAGAGCACCCTGTCTGCAGGGGTTGACTCTCTGCACCAGACCATCACGCATAAATAGCGAACCCGTACTCTTGAACCAAAAGGTAATCCCCGCCTTCAAGCATTGATCTCTGATCGCCAGGATCCATTCGTAGCTACAGAGGCGAGCCTCCCTTCCGGTTTCGCCGCTTACAGTAACATGGTCAATGCCGCCAAGATAAGATGCCAGATCCAGAGGCCCCAAAAGCGGGGAGCATGCCACAAAACGACGCTTGATGGGATAGGATAAGAATAAGGGCAGGCGATAATCGGCCAGTGTTTGGTTTTCGACAGAGCAGCCGATATTCACATTATCGTAACCGGCGCCCCAGTCGGAGGGAAGGGATACCAAGAAGCGATCGATCCGTTTTGTCAGAATCAGGAAGTCAAGATCGGGGCGCTCTTTGATCATGGCCCAGGCCTCCTTGCGCCATTCATCGGCCTCAGAAATAAAAAAATCGGTGGCAAAACAGGTGGCCACCGTCTTCCCGCCCCTTATTCTATAGGCACCGTCGGGAGTTTTAAGTAAAGGCTTGTAAAAATCCGATCTTTTTTCCACCATGTTCTGACCACAGCGTTTGGAGTACGGCCCGTAGTAATAACAGTAGGTGCAGCCATCGCTTACCTTGTAGCATCCTGACCAGGGTTCCCAGTTCAATATGCCGCCCCCCTTGCACGGGGATAAATTAGCATCGCCGATGCTTCCTTATTCAGAGGAGGGCCGGTTACTCCTCTCTTTTGCCGCTGCATCATTTTATTTTTAAAAGTGGCGATCTTGGACAGTTGATGCCGCTACCCGGGCACAGGCGAACAAGGCGCCCTTCGCGCTACCGCCCGGATCTCCTGCGCTCAAGCTCCTTCAAAAGTTTTTTTCGCAGCCTGATATTAAGCGGCGTTATCTCGACAAGCTCATCGCCATTGATAAATTCCAGCGCCTCCTCCAGGGCAAAAACCCGGTGCGGTGACAACTTAACGGCCTCATCACTTCCTGCAGCGCGCATATTGCTTGTTTTCTTGGCTTTGCAGGGGTTCACGACCATATCTTCGCTGCGGCTGTTCAGGCCAACAATCATCCCTTCATACACAGGAGTTCCCGGCGCGACAAACATCTCTGCCCGTTCACCGAGATTGTCCAGGGCGTATGGTGTGGTGACCCCTTCCTCCTGAGCAACAAGAACGCCGTTCACTCTTTCGGCAATCTCGCCCTTGTATGCTTCGTACGCGTAAAAACGGCGCACCATTATACCCTCGCCTCGCGTTCTGTTGATAAAAAGGCTTCTGAATCCCAGAAGGCCGCGTGTGGGCGCCGTATATACAATTCTGGAACGCCCGCCCTTGCCCTCCAGGCGCATGATGGCACCGCCGCGAAGATTGAGCTCGGAGATGACACCGCCGGCATATTGCTCGGGCACCTCGATGACCACTTCCTCTACCGGCTCAGTCTTGTGGCCCCTGCCATCTTCCTTGAAAATCACCTCGGGCTTGGAAACCGAGAGCTCGTAACCTTCCCGTCTCATCTTCTCGATCAAGATCGAAAGATGAAGCTCACCGCGCCCGGAAACCTTGAAGGCGTCGGTGGACCCTGTCGGTTCAACAAGGAGACCAACATTGATTTCGAGCTCCTTTTCCAACCGCTCCTTGATCTGACGGGTGGTAACATATTTACCCTCCTTGCCGGCAAAGGGAGATTTGTTGACAATAAAATTCATACTCATTGTCGGCTCTTCGATTCTGATTGAAGGCAGCTGAACAGGATGGGCCTCATCGCAGATAGTATCGCCAATGGTGATATCGTCGATGCCCGATATCACGCAGATATCGCCGCAGGTAACCAGATGCTCCTCCGATCTTTTCAGCCCTTTGTAAGCATAGAGCCGGTTGACCTTGTGCAGCCGGCTGCTCCCATCATGGCCCACCACGGCGACAACCTGGGTGCTGTGGATAGTCCCCCTATCAATGCGGCCGATGCCCAGGCGGCCGATATAATCATCATATCCCAGGGAAGAGATCTGGAACTGAAGCGGCTCGCCGGAGCTGTCAGGATATCCCTTGATCTGTTCTATGATCAGATCAAAAAGCGGTGCAATACTCATACCGCCATCTCCCGAAGCGCTCTTCTTCAACTTCGCGCAGCCCATTTCGACAATGTAATCTTTGGCTTCTGCCGGATCCCGAACCACGATTCCCTGCCTGGCGATGCCGTACAATATTTTGAAATCGAGCTGCTCATCCGTTGCTCCCAGATCCATGAAAAGTTCGTAAACCTCATCCACAACCTCGTCAATGCGCGCATCCTTTTTATCGATTTTATTGATCAGCAGGATCGGAACAAGGCCCTGCTCCAGCGATTTCTGCAAAACAAAGCGCGTCTGCGGCATCGGCCCCTCCGAAGAGTCCACCAGAAGGATCACCGTATCAACGGTTCTGATAATGCGCTCCACCTCAGAAGAAAAATCGGCGTGCCCGGGCGTATCGACAATATTGATCTTGTAACCCCCGTACATCACCGAACAATTTTTGGAATAGATGGTGATACCCCGCTCCCTTTCCAGGTCGTTTGAATCCATCACGCAGTCGGCAACCTGTTCATTCTCCCGAAAAACACCGCCTTGGGTGAGAAAAGCGTCAACCAGGGTGGATTTGCCCGCATCTACATGAGCGATCACGGCGATATTGATGATCTTGTTTCTCTTCATTGTCATTTTCTCTTTTCTTTATTGAAAACTTCATCAGTTTACCACATAGATCAAAACAGCGCCAGATCCCGCAATCATTTACTGCGATCGGTTTGATAGCGCCGGCGCAGCCGGCAAGTGAAGTCCCTTTGAAGGATGTTCGTTTTAGAGCAACGCCAGATTTGCTCGGGTTTGAAGACAGAGGGGCAAAGCTGAACCGGCATGGAACTACCGATGATGCTAGCCCCCGGTTTCACACTTTGGGCCCAGGGAAACGGCACCCTGATCAGGCTGTTCTACAGCAACCGCCGTGCGATCTTCTCTTTTAAAAAAGATTACCTCACAATCAGAAAAGGAATTGGCCGGGGGTGAACCAATTTAACGGTTATCCCCGGGCGGTCCTGTGCCGGCAAACACTACCCTGGATCGCGGGTCAGAATTGTTCGCTCAGCGCTTTCGATCAATTCTACACATCAGGTAATCGTCATCAATCTCTTTGGAAATTATGTCCGGGCAAGATTCCCGATGCTGTTTCAGCCACGCATTGGCGTATGAACAGGTAGCAGAAGCCTTCAGTCCTTTTTCTTTCAAATAGACGGCGACAACCTCCATCATTTTCCCGGCCAGCCCCTGCCCCCTCAGAGCCGGATTGATATAGGTATAATCAATATCTACCTCCCCGTTTTCTTTGAAAATAAAGGTAGTCTCTGCCATCAGTTCATTGTTTTCATCGACGCTGTAGATGCGCCCGTCTTCATATTCCCAGTTCATGGTGACACCTCATTATTATTTTAAGCCCGGTAACAGGTCCAGCCATTGAAAGAGTCTTTCCAAAACATACTTTCCAACCATGTTCACCGTTGGGAATGCATCATTACTTTACAAAATACCTGAACAAAGCATAGATCCCCAGCGCCGCTGCCAGCAGCGCGTAGATGATCATTCAAGGTGGGATCCTTTTGTACCATCGCTCCTTGATCTTTTCCATTTAAGGGCTCCCCCCCGTTTGCATTATTATACCCCATAGAGCGGCATCGGGCCCGTAAAAACTGAATGAATCCAAAAGATCGGCCCGGTCAAGCATGAGGGAATTATTCAATCCCATTCCCAGGGATCATTATGGCAGAAGACCGGTCAGGCGCCACAGGGGGACGCAGGCAGCCAACCCAATCAATGATATGATCATGTAGGCTCCGGATAATCCGATCATTTGCTTGTGGGAGACCATATTCCCGGCGGCGTAAAAGCCCGCCAGATAGGTGGAATTCTGGTAAAACATATGAAATACATTTACCGAAACCAGGATCACAAATGCCGTTACAAATGGGTTGATCCCGGCGTTAACCGCAAAGGGAGTCACGATCACGGTGAATATGGTAAAGGTGGCCGTCATCGATACAATGAAAAAACGAACCAGGTAGATTACAACTGCCCCGACGCCTAGATAGAGCCAGATATTTGATACCACGGGAATCAGGAAAGGTCCCGCCACCGATCCGATCCACCGATCGATGCCCAGTTCGGAGAATACCGGACCGATATTGATGATGCAGCCGATGAAGATCACGGCATCCCAGCTGATTCCGGTTCTGAAATCGCTCCGGCTGATCACTTTCACCCCCATCAGGATGCAGACAGCAAATATCGCCACAATTGCTGAGTTAATTCCATGCACCTTTTCGGTCATCCAAAGAAGCAAAGACGCCACCAGAACAACACAAACGATCTTTTCTTTTCTGGAGATGGGCCCCAGGGCAACAAGCTGCTGACTGACATGCTGCGCATCCAGCTGAATATCTCTGGGGGGTCTGTACAGCAGCTGTACAGCCAGATACCCCATCACTGCCACGATCAGGGTCCAGGGAAGGACATTGATCGCCCAAAAACTCCAGGTTATCCGGGCCTGCACCGCCGGGGGCAGCAGCCCTTTTATGGTGTAACACATGAAGGAGGCGCTCAGGAAGGCGGGGCCGGTAACCCCGAATCCCAGAAACATGGCTCCGAAAAGGCCGGCCGCACCCCTGCTGCCGGCCTCGTAGCCCATCTTTTCGCTGATCCCCCTGGCCAGGGGAGCAGCCACGGCACATTTGGCGGTAACACTGGGGAGCAGCGGCGCGATCAGGTTTCCCGCAACTACCAGAGCTGCAGTCTGCCCCTTGAAGGTTGCTGGAAACAACTGCATCACCTTCAGCGAGATCCTGTTCAGAAGGCCGCTCCTGGAGACGCCAACCCCAAGGGCCAGGGCTGCCACGAGCAGAAACCAGATCTCGCTGGAAAATTGGGCAAACGCGATCCCGAAAGGAACTACGCCGGTGCCGGCCCAGGCAGCGCACATCAGCAGGGCGGTAACATAGTCTGCCAGGACATTACAGATCCAGAACAGCACCGCGCAGAAAAATATGCCCAACCCGGTCATGGCCGCCGGGGTCAGACCGGGAACCGGTTCAACAAAGGCCATGAGCAGGGCGATGGCCAGGCCGGCGATCCCACCGATGAGTCGTTTTTTCACAATTATTTTCCTCCAACAATCAGCTGCCCCGGTTGAATCAGTTTCTCCGGTAAACGGAAATTATCGGTGTTCTCTTCTTTACTGGCCGGTAGATACCCTTTTCTCCCCTATTTCCCTTCAACTTTCACACAAAAGAACGCCCCCGGAACAACAAACCGGAATAAACAGGGGGGGCAGTTCAATGGTCCCATAACGGCTCCTTCACCATTCTGATTACCAGCTAAACAATTCAACAATTCAAGCCTGACCCCAAAAGTTTACTCCGCATCCTCAGCCAGTGTCTCGATCAAAAAACTCACCGGACGGAAACCATCATTACATGAGATCATCGCTGAACTCTTATTCTTCATCCAGCCATTGTAAAAATCTTCGCCGCCGTGGGCAAGTACCATTACAAAAGCAGACATGCTGTCCCAGGCACTGTTGCACATTCCTTCAGGCTTTTCCCACCCGTTGGCAATAAAGATTTGCCCGATCTTCATGCCGCAAGCATGCTCCATGGGATTCTCATATTTATCGATCAGGTCCTGGTAAACCGTCTGTTTCATCACTGTTATTTTCACTTTTTTCATATCAATTCCCTCCCACAGCTGGCTGCCTGCTTTCCAGATTATTTTTCATGTAGATTTTCCCTCAACAATCAGCTGGGCCGATTGAACCAGTTCCCTTAATAAACAAAAATCTGTTCTCTCTTCTTTACTGGCCGGCAGATACCCTTTTCTCCCTCTATCTCCCTTCAACCTGTCCACAGAAGAACGCTCCCGGGAATAACAAACCGACCGTAGGGACAAACAAGATGCAATGGTCCTGCCGCGGACCTTTTCGTTCGGTAGGGGTTGGCGGCCCGGGCGGGCATGAAGCACCATCTTCAACCAATGGAGACAACAGGGAAGAAAAGAAGCAATTTTGCGCCTTGCAGGACGCTAAAAGTTAGGCCTTCAAAAAGGAGAGATGAATCAGTCTGTTTGCAGAAAAGAAGCCCAGCGCAAGCTGGACGCCTTCGGGCCAATGATTGTTTATAGACGGCCCCCAAAAAAGACGGCTACCACGATCCCCATTCCTTGAAGGGGATATCACGGGCAGTTGGCACCAGCCTGTCGCCGCTCACCTGGAGCTTTCCGTAATCCACTTTTGGCACAAACCGGCCGGCCACAAGGTCCGCGCCATAAAGGTGGACAGTGCGGTCGTCAATTTTAACCAGGGACATGTTCCAGCAGACGCCCTCGGTGATGTTCACGGGGATCCAGCAGTTGCTGTAGGCCAGTTCGTACACATCATCAGCAGCCTTATATTTGAAGGCCGTCACCACGATGCGATAAATGCCGGAGCCCCAGGCCCCCAGGGTGATGAGCTCCATCTCGCCGTCGCCGTTGATATCGGCGGTGCGCACCTCCTCGGCAAAGCCAAGACCCAGGAGCGCTCCTGTTTTACCGATGGCAAAGGCCTCCTGATAACCGGTGCCGTAGACCTCAAAACCCTGCAGCCCCATCTTCTCATAGGCGTCACCCAGGTCTATCTCCCGTACCGCGTGCACCTTCTTGCCATATCCATCGGCATCGGCCGATTCGAGCGAGTCCAGGTAGCCCTGGATAATGGATGCAGCCTCTTCCGCATGCCGGCGCCCGCTTTCGGCGGGGCCCCGGTAGCCCGGTGCATAGGACACCTGGAGAGAATTATAGCCCTCCTCCTCGTATGTATGATCCACCAGGTAGACCATATCATTGCCCCTGATCAACATATAGACCATGCTTTCCGGCTCCTGGGGCAGAAGCGCCCAGCCCTCCTCTTCAAGCGACTGGACATACTGATCTAAATCCCTTTTGCTGCACCCGCGGCAGTCCACCGAGCCGTCGCCGCCGGATTGGAAAAAATCAGTTGCGCCGGGGGGCGCGGGGATAGGCATGGAAATGGTGCTGCTCCATTCATAGAAGGCGGGATCTGCATTATAGGCCGGTGAGGGCAGCGCACCGCTGTATTTCTTGATCCTGTAGATGCTCCACATTCCCGCCTTGGAGTGCAGCCGGGCCAGCCATATATCTTTGTCCAGCAGGAAAAGGCAGTAACTATGGTTGTTGTCGTTTTCACAGAGCCGGTACTCGCAGCAAACCTTAAACCTGGACAGATCCGGCTTCTCCAGATCCGGCATAAACAGATCATCAAAACCCTGCTGATCCAGGGGCCGTTTTTCATCCAGGGAGATGGCCACATACTGCCGCTCACCTTCCAGGTTAACGATGGTCAGCATGCTCCGGGACAGGTTGTAGTACTCCTGCATGCCCTTTTGGGGCATGTAAGAACTGAGCGGGTTCATGTAGATGAGCCTGTCAAAAATATAATTTCCGCAAAGCGAGTCGGGATCATCGGGATTGATCAGGCCCGGCGCCGGGGCGCAGGCGCTGGTGGAGAGGGCGACAACAGTTGCGCACACGACCACGGCCGAAAGCAGGCTCACCCAGAGGGAAGGCTTTCTGAAACGAAGCACATTTTTTACCCGCGACTTCACTCCCGTTTCACCAAAGGCCAGGGGGCCGAGCAGACCGCTGTTCCTGGCCGATAGAGCGTAGAGCGATCTGCTGTAATCCCGGCGGATATCCGATCCCGCCGCCCCGATCACGCTTTCATCTGCCGACAGCTCCATGTCCTGAACGAGCAGGTAAAAGGAAAGCCAGGCCAGAGGGTTGAACCAGTGGGCCACCGCAATGAGAAAGGCAAGTGGTTTGACTAGATGATCGAGGCGTTTGATATGGATCTGTTCATGATTCAGGATGTAACCCAGCTCCCCGGCCGAAAGGCCAGACGGTATGTAGATTCGGGGCCGCACACAGCCGAGGATGAAAGGGGTTTTAATGCGGTCTGTCTCGTAAATGTTCTCTTTTACACGGACCGCCCAACCCACGCCCCGCCTGATACGCATATAGCTGAACGCTGCATAGATCAGCAAGGCAGTGATTCCCGCCAGCCAGATGTAAGCCCCGGCTTCTAAAATAAGCTGCAGCGGGTTGATGCTGTTTTCCGGGGCAACAGGCGGCAGAGCGCTCTCCATCAGTTCGTTTACCGCGCTGTTGAGAAAAGCCACCCCACTGTGGATAGCCGGGTTTTGGGCATAGACGATATCCTGGGGAACGGTCTGGGGGGCAATGGGATTGATGCGCACAGGTATCTCTATGGCCAGGGGGCAGGCGAGACGGAAAAAAACAACGGCCCAGAGCGCGTATGAAAAAACCCTGGGCGCCCGTTTCAGGAGCAGGCGGACGAGCATCACAGCCAGGGCAACAAAGCTCGCTGCAAGGCTCACATTCAGGAGGGCAATAAACAATCTGCTCATCTGCTCGCCTCCTCGATCATGGCCACAATTTCTGCCGCCTCTTCTTTGGACAGCTTCTTGTCGCTAAGAAATGCGGTGATGAACAAGGGCAGCGACCCGTCAAAGGCCTTTTCCAGAACAGCCTCGCTCTCGTACTTCTGCACCTCTTCCCGCTTCGTCAAGGCAGTGACAACGGCGCTTTCATTTTTCACAATGCCCCGCTCGGAGAGGCGCTTGATCATGGAGTAGGTCGTGGACTTCTTCCACCCCACCTCTTCCAGACAGAGTTTGACCAGTTCCGTAGAATTGATGGGCTCATGCTCCCAGACCAGGTTCATAAAGCGGTATTCGGCATCAAA
>JAAZPS010000343.1 GCA_012797095.1 Bacillota bacterium
CTCAGTAAAATTTGTAAAGTTTTATCCGCTGCCTTCCCTTGCGGCTTTCCCCGGTCAGAGCAGCGATCTGAACGCTGCCGCGTCTCTCCACCGAGAGCCGATCGCCCTCCTTCAACCGGCAGGCGGGCGCCTCCACCGGGCAGCCGTTCACCTCGACCAGCCCCCCCCTGATCAGGAGCACCGCCCTGGAGCGGGAGAGGCCAAAACCAAGGGCCAGCACCGCATCAAGGCGCAGGGCCGCCACGGTACCGGCAATCTCCCTGGCCTTCTCCGGAGCGCCTTCCCCCCCGGAAGAGGGGCCGCCGTCCCCGCTTTCCGCGGAACCCTGCGGGGGTTCCGTTTTCTTCTGCATCATCAGTCTGTCACCTCTTTACCGTCATCACCATCGTCAACCTTGAACCGCGCGGCTTAGAAAAAGAGACCGAAGATCAATTTCCGGGCCAGGCTCAGCAGCAGCAGCAGGATCAGGGCAGAGAAGTCGACGAACCCCATCCCCGCCCTTACCGGAGGGATGATCCGGCGCAGCGGTGCGATCAGCGGCTCGGTCAGGGTATGACAGAACCGAAAAAGATTGTAGAAAAAGGGGTAACGATGGAAAGAACCCTGAAACCAGGAGAGGATGATCCTTCCCATGACCACCACCAGGTAGATATTCAAGAAGATGAGCAGCCCATTGCCGATGATCTCGATCTCGCTACACCCGCCTCACTTTTTTCTTTGCGGGGCCGCCGGCCGCGCTCCGAAAAGCGCGGAGCCGATGCGCACCATCGTTGCCCCTTCCTCAACCGCCACGATATAGTCGCCGGTCATCCCCATGGAGAGCTCGCTCAGCGCGAGCCCCGGACGGCGGTGAAGCTGCTGCAGCTCGCGGAGGCGGCGGAATATCGGCCGCACCTCCTCCGGATCTTCGCACCAGGGGGCTATCGTCATCAGCCCTGCCACCCGGATCCGGGGAAAATCGCTCAATGCTTCCAGGAAATCGGGGAGCTCGGCCTCGCCGAGACCGGATTTGCTCTTCTCGCCGGAGATATTCAGCTGCAGCAGACAGTGCGCTTCCAGATCCTGGCGTTCCGCCCGGCGCTGCAGCGCCCGGGCCAGCGATAAACGGTCCAGCGAATGGATCAGGCTGAATCCGGCCAGCACCTCCCCTGCTTTGTTGCTCTGCAGATGACCGATGAAATGCCAGCGCAGATCGGGAAACTGACGCAGCTTCGGCACCGCCTCCTGCAGCCGGTTTTCCCCGAAATCCTGCAGCCCCAGCGCCGCAGCCGCGGCGATCTCCTTTGGGCCGACGGTCTTGGTCACCGCCACCAGGCGGACTCTCTCCCCGGTCCGTCCGGAGCGCTCCAGTGCCGCAGCGATCTCCTGACGGACAGTATTCAGATTTACAGATAGCATCTTGCCCTCACTCGTTTCCAGAAGTCGATTCCCTTCCCTATTATACATCAATCGCCGGCAGGGGGCTCAATTCAACCGCCGGCCCTCCTCGACCAGTCCGGGGCGCGTGATCACCATGCTGTCCGGCTCGAGCCCCTCCACCATCAGCTCATCGTCCCGGCTTCCGATGACGGTGATCTCCTGAAATTTTACAGCGCCGCCCCGGTTGAGATAGACCCCGCTCCGGCCTTCCCGCTCCACCAGGGCCGTTGCGGGGATAAGGATCCCCTCTTTGCGCTCCAGAACGATCTCCGCAGCGGACCAGCGCAGATCTTCAAAGCCGGCAAACTGCTGC
>JAAZPS010000048.1 GCA_012797095.1 Bacillota bacterium
GTGTAGTGACTGCCGTGATAGAGCACGATAAAATTGCCCCGGGGATATTTTGAACCTGTCTCCACAACCACACCGTCGTCTGCGGCAAGAATCGGTGTGCCCATTCCTCCGCAGTGGCCGATATCAACACCATCATGTCCGGGCCTGCTGGTAGTACGATAACCGGAGGTGATCTTGCCGCCCCGCACCGGCCAGAGAAAACGGCCGCTGCCGAGAGCGGGAGCGCGGGAGCTCCCCTGCTCGACTACCCGGTTGACCGGCTTTTGCAGCACTGTTTCATTGACTTTTTTACGGCCGACCTCCCGACCGTTTTCGCGGGTCACCTCATAGGCAACCTCTTTCCGGCCGGCCTGCCCCGGTTCAAGCACCCTGCTCTGGGCATACCACAGCGCATCGGTAAAACGGTAGCTGGTCTGGCAGGGAATCTTTTCGATCACTCGGAGCTCTTCGACGGTCTGTACATGCACCAGCGGCAGCGTTACCGGGCTGCCGCTCTCTCTGGATCCCTCCCTGGAGGCCAGCAGCAGCCGGCCCTCGCCGGCAGACGGCCCTTCCTGGAGAATCAGAGCGGCCTCCTCGGGTGTACAGACCGTTTCAGGGGAGACGCGGCACGATGTAGCGGTGATCTCCTCGAGCAGGGTGACCCTTAACAGCTTATTGCCGCCGACCCGGCTGATATAACATTTCCCCAGCAGCTCGATAGCCTCGTCCACCTTCTCCTCCGAGAGCAGGGGGATTACCGGCATCTGATCGATCGTCAACATAACCGCTTCGGTGGTGAGACTGAGCTGCTGCCGCAGGGCCTCCTTCACTTCAGAAACGTCCTCTGCGCCGCGGGAACGGTATTCCCGGGTCAGGGTGACGACCTGCTCCGGCTCGACAGCCATCCCGTAGAAAGAGCTGCACTTGGTCATCAGATCATCCAAAAAATGTTCCAGGGCGGCCCCATCTCGCACCAACCCCAGCTCTTGCCCCTCCAGGTCGACAACGTAGAAGAAGGAGGAGCGGTAATGATCTGCTCCCAGCACCGTGCACAGCAAAAGTGAGCTCAGCGCCAGATAAAGCACCCAGTGCAACCTTTTTCCCTCAAGCCACCGCTGAAATTTTCGCAGCTCGCTGTGATGATACGCCCGCTGCAGCTTTTTGGCCCACACCGCCTTCCTGACTTTCCAGGAATCCATGATCAACCTCCTCCGGAGCCGCCGGCATAACCGATGCGGGATAATTGTTAAGGATTATGCTTGTCCCTTAATAATTGTTAAAATCCCTTAATGAGTTCTCCATAGATCCTTGAACTCCTGCCTCCGGAGGAAAATTACCCCTGCCCTTTCCGGGCCCACGGGGGCTCGGTTGCCCACGCTTTCCTCCCCGGGCGGCGCCCGCGGGGAAGGTGTTTATCGTTTCTTTTGGTCAAGACGGCGGCAGATCTCCCGCGCTGCCAGAACGCCCGAGGCCGAGGCCTGGATCAGACCCCTGGTGACACCGGCACCATCACCAACAGCAAAGAGATTTGGCAGGGCGGTCTCCAGATGACGGGTCAGATGAAGCCGGAAGGAGTAGAATTTCACCTCCACCCCGTACAGCAGGGTATGCGGAGAATTGATCCCCGGA
>JAAZPS010000344.1 GCA_012797095.1 Bacillota bacterium
AATGGCGCAGCCGTTGAGGATGATTTTCGCATGCTCGCCTTCCCCCCCATAGGGGACATCATCACCGGCAAAGATGGCGGCAAACCCATTTGCGCTGCAGGAGGCGTTGACGAAGCTGTGGTTGATGATGATGTCGCCGCCGGTACCCCCCGAATCACAGGTCGGGCCGGTAGCGATGCCGTAAGCGGGGCCGTACACTGTCAAGGCGCTGTTCGTGATGGTCACACTGCCGCTGTCAGTGTAGACACCGTTAAGATCTGATCTGCCTTCATCATCCTCTTCAAATGTGTGTATGGATTTTATCTGGATATCAGGGCAATTGGCGATCACAACATCGCCTGCGCAGCGGATGCCGTTGTAGTAGCCCGATATGGAAACCTGGCTGCAACCGGTGATGTTAACATCGCCAAAATTGCGAATGCCGTTATAGCCCGGGGCCGAAACAGATACATTACCGCAACCGCTGATGCTGACATCGCCGTCAACCCGGATGCCCTGATCGTCCTCACTTACGATTGAAAGGGTATTGCAGTTGCGAATGACAAGATTGCCACCTTCACTCGGGTGGCCGACGCGCAGCCCCATATTTCGGATATCTACCCACTTGGCCCCAACAGTGATGCCCAGACTCCCGGTCATGTCGATGGTCAGGTTGCTGTAAGCCCGGATCCCGTGGGCGTTGGTGGCAAGGCTGAGATTGCCCCCGCCGGTGATCTTCAGGCTGCCATCGCAGCAAAGAATGCCCATGTCATAGCTGTTGGCAATGCTGTTGTCGGTGCCTGCTTCAAGAATCACTTTGGCGCCGTCGGGGAGCTTGATCGCAAACTCCTCATCTTTGAGTCCCACTTCAATATTGATCCCGGAAAGGGTCAGCGTCTTCGTCCCCTCATCCCAGGCCCAGCCCTCTCCCGACTCCCCGGGGTAAAGCGGGTCCGCGCTGTCCAGCGTAAAATCAAGGGGTTCGATAAGCACCGCCGCTCCGTTTGCCGCCGCTGCAAGAGGCAGCACGGTAATCACGAGCAGCACAAGCGTAAGTAGTGGAAATTTCCAGCGCATTACACATTTCTCCTTTGCCTAGTTATATTGATACTGGCTCAAT
Source organism: Bacillota bacterium (assembly GCA_012797095.1). Classification (GTDB taxonomy): domain Bacteria; phylum Bacillota; class Dethiobacteria; order DTU022; family DTU022; genus JAAZPQ01. The sequence continues at coordinate 1,100 of JAAZPS010000344.1, forward strand.
TCTAACATCCTGCTGGTATGAAAATAAATCACCCTGAGGGTGATTTTAAAAATTTAGTAACTGCTACTGCTCAGCCCCAATAAATAATTATTCAAGTGACAGTATACTGCAGTAGTGTCCGCCATACTGGTGTTAAATCAGGTGGCGGTTTTGGGGGTCAGCAGGAAGGTCCAGAGGGAAATTCATAAAATGGATTTGACCCGCGGAAGGCCGGATAAATGAAAACAGGAGCAACCTTTCGGTTACTCCCACTTGCTGAATCTCTTTTGAACATTCGATATGGTGCGAGCGAGAGGAGTTGAACCTCCACGTCCATACGGACACTAGGTCCTGAACCTAGCGCGTCTGCCATTCCGCCACGCTCGCACGTTTTTGAGCCGCATCGATATTATACCCTCTTCATTTGAAGAGATCAAGTATTATTCAGGGACCGAAAGTGATCATAAACTGTTCAAGCTCGAGCAAACTCTTGCAAAGGAAATCTTTCCGGCCCGGCAGGATCAACTGCGGGCCGGAAAGCGGTGTTCCTGGTCAGGATTTTGTCTCCATTCCAGCGATCTTGCGGACAATCTCTTTCCTCGATTCGATATCGTACTGGCTGGTGATGGCGATCTGCTCCATGATCGGGGAGCCGCCCCCGTGATAGGCACCGTAGACCAGCGAACCGGAGGAACCTGAAAGGGCGAAATCGATGAAGGTGAGCCAGAATTTGATCTGCTCCTCCACCGGAATATCCGGATTGCGGGTCAGATATTTTTCCAGCAGCGCCTTGGTTTCAGGGCCGGTCAGATCCTTCTCGTAGGGGAAGGTCGCCGGCAGCCCGCCGGCAATATTGCAGAGGATCTCCAGTTCATGGAAGACCGCTTCGCCGGTCAGGCAGCGGCCGACATTGCAATAGATTGAATCGGGAATACAGTTGCCCGGACCGTACGGGAAAAAGCCCATTCCCGGCATGTAGACCTCTGCTTTGCCCAGCGATGAAGCGGTATAGCCGGCGGCATAGCCCAGCTCGCCGGTCATGATCAGCTGCGAGAGCATCTCGCGCACATGCGGTGTTCTTTCAATACCGTTTATCTCTGCAGCCAGGGCAGCCAGGCCGACCACGAAATCAAGCATCGCCGGCTTGCAGCCGGAATAAGAATGGCGGTGAAACAGGGCAAACAGCAGCGCCGCTGCTCCCCCATGAAGGGTCTCGCCGCAGAGAAAGACCCGCTCCCAGGGAACAAAACAATCGTCAAAGATCACGTACGAATCGGTAAACCCGTACTCGAAACCCCTTTCGTAGTGATCGCGCTTGCGATAATTGTGGAAATGAACGACCTGTTTGACCCCGTCGTAATCGGAAGGAACGGCAAAAGCAACGGCGTAAGGGCCTTCCTCCGGACGTAGCGCCCGGGTGGGCACGACCAGGATCTCGTCGGAGACAGAGGCGCCGGAGATATGGACCTTGGAGCCGCGGACAACGATGCCGTCACTTTTTTCCTCTACCACCCGTACATACATATCCGGATCGGTCTGCGCCGCGGGCCGCTTCAGGCGCTCACCCTTGACGTCGGTCTGGGCACAGCTGGCCACCCAATCTTCTTTTTGAAACCGGGTTAACCATTTCAACCAGTTCTCATGATAGGCTTTCTTGGCGCCGGGATCCTTTTCAGCTTCATAGGAGACCGCGTGAAGTGCGTTGGCAGCATCGATCCCCATACAGCGTTGAATGCAGAGACCGACCTTGTTGCATAGCAAGCGGGTCATATCCTGTTTTTTGTGCAGGTCTTCGGGGTTCTGATGGATATGGTTGAAGCGGTTGATCGTCTCCCCGGTCAGATGGGAGGTGGCTGTGCAAAGATCCTTGCTATCCGGATCCCAGGCAGCGTCAAAGGTAACCCCCATCACATTGATCGCGCTCTCCTGGCGCTCGTCCAACCGGTCAACCTTTTCTCCGCCGGAGTAAAGGTTGCGGTTCATCTTACCCAATCTCTCGATGTACTCTTTCCTGGTTCTCATCTTTTAGAATCCTCCCGTTACTCTCTTTAGTCGTATTGCGTTTACCTGGTGCTGCTGTATTTCCTGCCCGGTGAAACCCGGGAAAGCCTTTTTAGCCGCCGCTGCCGGTCAAAAGCAGAGATCCTTCGGGCTGCGCCCTCAGGATGACAGGGGCGGAGGAGCCGTGCTCCTTGGATCAAGTCAAGGAAACTGTGTCCCCCGGAACGGGTGGGGAGCTGCTCCTCTGCTCTAGCCGGGATACCGTGTTACCGAAACGGGCGGGGAGCCGTGCCCCCAGAATCGGGCGGAAAGCTGCCCCTCTGCTCTAGCCGGGAAACCGCGTTACCGGAACGGGCGAGGAGCCGCGCCCCCAGGATCGGGCGGAGAGCTGCTCCTCTGCTCTAGCCGGGAAACTGTGTTACCGGAACGGGCGAGGAGCCGCGCCCCCAGGATCGGGCGGAGGGCTGCTCCTCTGCTCTAGCCGGGATACCGTGTTACCGGAACGGGCGAGGAGCCGCGCCCCCAGGATCGGGCGGAAAGCTGCCCCTCTGCTCTAGCCGGGAAACCGCGTTACCGGAACGGGCGGGGAGCCGTGCCCCCAGAATCGGGCGGAAAGCTGCCCCTCTGGTCTAGCCGGGAAACTGTGTTACCGGAACGGGTGGGGAGCCGCGCCCCAAGGATCGGGCGGAGAGCTGCCCCTCTGCTCAGGGATACCGTGTTACCGGAACGGGGGGGGAACTTCACCCTCGTTCCGGATCAGAGAACGATCTCCCCCAGTCAAAACCAGTGAACTATCTTCCTGGTTCAGGCCGGGAAACTGCACCTGGATCAGGCCGGGGAGATGCGCTCTGTAAATGAGCGGATCATCCCGACGTTTTCCGGTCAAAACTATTTCTTCGCCTTAAGCTCTTTTTTCATGATCTTACCGGTCGGATTTCGCGGCAGATCGCTGCTGAACTCGATGAGCTCCGGTATCTTGTATCCGGCCAGCTTATCCTTGAGATATTCTTTTACTTCATCTGCAGTCAATGAATCCGGCTCTTTGGGGATGATAAATGCCTTGACTCTCTCCCCGAGAGACTCATCGGGAACCCCGATCACGGCAACCTCGGCCACCTTGGGGTTCTCTTCCAGAGCAATCTCGATCTCGCGGGGATAGATATTTTCACCGCCGCGATTGATCACATCTTTCATCCGGTCAACTATATAGATGAAGCCCTCTTCATCCATATAGCCAACATCACCGGTATGCAGCCAGCCGTCACGGATAGTCTTTGCCGTCTCTTCAGATTGCTTGAGATAACCGACCATATTGGCATCACCGCGGGTGCAGATCTCGCCTTTTTCCCCAGTTGCCATGATCTTATTGTTCTCGTCCATGATCTCCAGATCCTGCTCGGGGATAGCCACGCCGATGGAGCCGACCTTCCGCTTGCCCAGGGGTGGGTTCACCGTTGAAAGACCGGTCACCTCGGTCAGGCCGTACCCCTCGCAGATGGCGACGCCGTATCTTTCCTTGAACCCCTCGATCAATTCAACCGGCAGAGGAGCAGCCCCGCAGATGGCCCATTTCAGTTTCGAGGCAGATAGATCGACAGTGCTCGGATCGATCGCCCTGTAAACATAATCGTACATGGCTGGAACTCCCATCACCAGGGTGACCCCGTACCGAAGGATGGAGGGCCAGAAATCTGCCGGGGAAAACCCTTTGCGAATGCAGAGCGACTGACCCATGAAATAAACGGGATAGGACCAGACGCAGAGGGGGTTGGTATGGAACATCGGCAAAATGACCAGAACAACATCATTTCCTTTACAGAATCCCAGCCTGGCCGTGGCCCGACAGATCGAAAGCTGCCCTTTGTTGCTGAGCAAAATACCCTTAGGCACGCCGGTGGTCCCCGATGAATAGAGCAACATGAACGGATCTTCGGGACCCTGCTCTACCAGAGCCTCATCTGCCGGGTATTTATCCAGGATCTCGGTAAGTTTTTGCTCCGCGATCTCAATACCGTGCTCGGTTCCGGTAGCAACTTCAACCACGATGGGCTTATGTTTGGCCAGATTGTAACCTTCGGCAAAGGGGATCATGAACTCGCTGCTGACAAAAGAGACCTTCGGTCTGGCATCGTCCAGCAGAAATGCGATCTCCCGGCCCTTGAGCATATAGTTGACCGCCAGAGCCACAGCACCCAATTTCTGGGCGCCAAACATGGTGTAATATACTTCGGGGGAATTGAGGACCATTACGGAGACGATCTCACCCTTGCCGACACCTTTACCTTTAAGATAATTGGCCACCCTGTTGGCACGCTCGTTGGTCTGTCCGTAGGTGATCACCTGATCGTAAAAGTAGACATGCACGGCATCGGGCTGCTCCTAAGCCCGTGCTGTAAGCATCCCGGCAATGCTATCGAATTCGATCTGTTTGCCCTGTAAGAATTTCAGATCCTCCAGCTTCACCAGGGGGACATCGTATCTTTTGCCTTCCATGGAGAACCCTCCTTGTTCGTTAATGGCTTCTTTATTCTTGTAATCGGGTTTTCAACAACTGAACACCGAAGAACTTTCCGGATCCCTTGCCGGGCCTGTCGTCCCTGCCATCACTATCAGATGGGAAAGCTGTCTTCGAGTTTTTTGCCGGAATTCCTACTGGTGTTTTATCACGCCCTAAAACCGATCAAGCTGCCGAAACAGCCCCACAACCTTGACTTGATATGCTCCCCGCCTCACCCCCGGACCCGTTTTCTCACAATAGCCAAGTCCCGGACAATCCCCAAAGGTGGAAACAGATCACCCCTTCTGAAAGCGTATAATATTCTGTCATGGAAGTCAACTTGATCTCAAGTGTCAATTGGCATGACAATTGGTATGCT
>JAAZPS010000345.1 GCA_012797095.1 Bacillota bacterium
ATCGTTCCGGTGGGATTGTTCGGACTGCAGATGAAGACCAGGCGGGTCCGCTCGTTGATCGCCGCAGCAAGGGCCGCATAATCATAACTGAAATCGGGGCCGACCAGCGGCACGGAGCGCGGCACCCCCCCCATCAGATGCAGGGCAAAACTGTACTCCGAAAAAGTCGGATGAACCATCACCGCTTCGTCCCCCGGGTTGATATAGGCCAGGGCCAGCAAGGAAAGCAATTCATCGGTCCCGTTACCGATGATCATCTCTTCAGCAGCGAAACCGAATTTATCGGAGAGAGCCCTTTTCAAGTGATAGCAGTTGCCGTCGGGATAGAAATGCAGCCGTTCAAGATCCCTCTTCAGCGCTTGCAACGCCGCCGGCGAAGGACCCAAAGGATTTTCATTCGAGGCCAGTTTAAGCACCCCGCTAAGGCCGAGCTCACGCTCTACTTCCTCCACCGGCTTGCCCGGTTCGTACGGTTTGATCAGATCGAGACAGCGGCGCCTGCCTGGTCCATTCATTTTTGTTCCCCCATCAACATTCCATTTTTTCTATTATAACCTAATCAAACCGCTTTGGGAAAAACATAAAACGCTGTTCGAAGGCATATTGATCAAGGGGGTGATCATCTTGTTTGTAACACTGGTGATCGGGAAAAAGCGGTTGCGGCTGTTCATCGGGGTAAGCCTGGTCCTGGCGATCCTGCTAATGACACCCCTGCTCAACCTGCCCGAGCGCTTGGCCGCGGTGGTCAGTCCGGAAGAGCGGCTGGTGCCGATATACTATGTCGACACTGATGAAAAGAAGGTGGCTTTCTCTTTTGACGCCAGCTGGGGCGCCGATCGCACCGAGAAGATCATCGAGATTCTGAAGGAAAACAAGATCAAAACCACCTTTTTCTTGACCGGCTTCTGGGTGGAAGCCTATCCGGAGTACGTCAAGTTGATCGCCGAGGAAGGCCACGAGATCGGCAATCACACCCTGACCCATCCGCACCTGAACAACCTGACCGTGGAGGAGATCCGCAACGAATTGAAGCGGGTGGAGCAGATGATCGAGCAGGTCTCGGGGCAGAAGACCGCTCTCTTCCGCCCGCCTTTCGGTGAATACAGCAATCAGGTTGTTGAAACCATCACCGGACTCGGTTACAGCTGCATTCAGTGGAGCATCGATTCTCTCGACTGGAAGAACCTTACCGCAGCGGAGATCGTCGAGCGGGTCACCGGCCAGGCTCACCAGGGCGCGATCATCCTTTTCCACAACAACGGCCTTCATACTGCCGACGCCCTTCCCGAAATAATCGAGTATTACCGCCAGCACAAATATACCATTGTCCCCATATCCGAACTGCTCCACAGCGACAATTACCGTATCGATCCCCACAGCGGCGCCCAGATCAAGATCAACAAACGTCAACAGTAAGCAGCGATCTCCAGCTGCCCCCGTCTACCGGGCAGGCAGCCCCTTCTGCCCCACCCTTCCGGGCTTCGTTTTCCTAACGAGCCCGGGGCGCACCTGCGTTGCCCGGGGCATTTTTCACTGCCGGCCGCCGGCAACCCCCTTCCGGAGTAGAGCAATCCCTCCCCGGTAGATCTGCCGCTGAGCTATTTTCAATTCCGTTGTCCCCCTACAGAGATCGTTCACAG
>JAAZPS010000049.1 GCA_012797095.1 Bacillota bacterium
ATGAGGGAAGGCGCGTCAGGCCCTCACGGTTTTGGTGCAGCGGACTTTTGGCGGGCCCAGTTCGGCTGCGGCTGCGTTCCGGTGTGGGTTTCCGCCTCAGCTTGCTTTGCGGTAGAATTTGATGGTGAACTCCGTGCCGCGGCCGGGTTTACTTTTCACGGTGATATCGCCGCCCTGTTTTTCCACGATCGCTCTGGCCATGGCCAGACCGATGCCGACCTGATCCGGGGCGGCGCTTTTACCTTTGTAGAAGCGAGTGAAGATATGCGGTAGATCTTCCGGGGCAATCCCGGTGCCGCTGTCGGCAATGTTGATCTGCGTGAAGATGGGGTTCTCTTCGAAAAGGATCTCAAGCGATCCTTCTTCAGGGGTATGCTCGATGCAGTTTTTGAGGATATTGATCAGCGCCTCGCAGCTCCATTCAAAATCGCCGGTAAAGCTGACTGACGGGTCACCTTCCAGATGAACTTGCAGTGCTTTGATCTCCAGCGGCAGGGCCAGCGCGGTCAGGGCTTTTTCCACCAGGTTGCGCACGGGGACAGGTTTCTTTTTCATGGTCACAGCTCCCGCATCCAGCCGGGAAAGCTTCAGTAAAGAGCTGATCAGCCATTCGATCCGCTGCAGCTGTGCTCTCATCCGCTCCAGGAAAAGGGCTCTTTTCTCCTCCGTGGGATTTTCGGAAAGCAGATCGTTTAACACAGTCAGAGAAGTCAGCGGTGTCTTCAACTGGTGGGAGATGTCGGCCAGGGAATCGGCCAGAAGGATCTTTTCCTGCTGCAGCGCTGCGGCCTGCTCCCTGAGAAGGGTGGTGATCTTGTAGATCTCGTTCTTGAGGATGCTCAGATCGCCTTCGCGGTTGTCCCGGAGATCGAGGGTGTAATCCCCCCGGCTGATCACCCCGGCATAGCGGGTGATCCCCCTGATCTGCTGAAGGTGGTTTCTCAAAAATAGCAGGGTGGCCGAGGCAAAGGCGGCACCGGTGAGCAGCGGCAGCAGCAGGTAGGCGATCAGGTTGTAGCGGTAAAGATTTTGCATCAGGGGGGGGTCCAGTTCCAGAGTGGCGCTGGAGATGCCGTAACGGGATAGGATCTCCTTCCCTCTGGCGGTCGTTTTCCTGTCGGGATGGGTGATCAGGTTAATAAGTTCCTGCTCTGCCTCCGGGTATTTTTCAGCCACCGCTCCGATGATGGAGCCGTAGCTTTGGATCACTGCCTTCTTCAAATAATAGCGTCCGCCTGCGGCCAGCAGAAGAGCGGTGATAAGCAGCCCGGTCAGCAGCAGGGTAAATGTGAACAGGAGTCTTTTCATTTCAGGATTACCGAAGGGTTTGATCCTAATCACCAGCCCTGTAGCCCAGTCCGCGGACGGTCCTGATGATTTCCGGGTTCCGGGGGTCATCCTCGATCTTTTCGCGCAGCCGTTTGATGTACACGGTCAGGGTGTTGTCGCTCACGAAGTCGCCGGAAAGATCCCAGATCTCCCTCAGGATCCGGTTGCGGGTGAGGACCTGTCCCCGATGGTGGGCCAGCATCAACATGAGCTTGTACTCCAGGGCGGTGAGCCAGACCGTTTGATTGCCCTTGTAAACTTTAGCTTCGGCGGGGTTGATTCTGAGATCACCGATGACGATCTCTTTATTTTCCGCGGGCTGCCGGTTATAGCGGCGCAGCACACTGTTGATCCGTGAGATCAGTTCCCGCACCCGGAAAGGCTTGGCAATATAGTCATCAGCCCCCAGATCCAGGCCCATGATCGTGTTGATCTCGTCATCACAGACCGTCAGGAAGATCACCGGCGTTTCCCCCTTTAAACGGATCAGCTTACACAGCTCGAAGCCGCTGCCGCCGGGAAGGTTGATGTCCAGAATGACGAGCAGGAATTCCCGATTCAGGATACACTCCCTGGCGCTGCTGAAGTCGTGGCAGGTACGGGTGGCAAAGTCCTCGTGCTCCAGGGCATACTCGATGCCCATGGCGATGGTCTGGTCATCCTCGACGATCAAGATCTCGTTCACCGGTTGCTCCTTCTAATCCAGTGATGCAAGCCCATATTCATTTTACCGTAAAAGGTGATTTGCCGCCAACGCAGCCTTCGGGGTGATAGATATACTTTTGGGAGCAGTTAAAAGCGGCAATTTTGGCAGATGCAAATAGGAACCTACAGGTGCATTACCCTTTTGATATCTTCAAGGAAACGTTCGAAATCCCCCAAATTTTCGTTGATCATGCGGAGAA
>JAAZPS010000050.1 GCA_012797095.1 Bacillota bacterium
ACTGAAGATATAAAGCCCGAAGATCCGAAGCTGGACCCCGGACCCGACCCTGAGAAAAAAGAGCAAAAACCGGCGCCAAAACCGGAAACAAAACGACCTTTGCCCCAGACCGATGGCGGTTACGGCTTCCCGGGTCTTTTGGGAGTATTGATGACAGCAGCGGGTGTCTATCTCCGCAAGAAAAAGTAAACCCGTTGTTTTCCCGGAAGATGGGGGCCGGCTACAAAGCCGGCCCCTTCCATCGAGTGAATCCTGAATCAAGGGACTTGAGTCAAGGGGACGGTGAGTCAAGGGGACGGTGACTTTGACTCATAAGCCAACGGAAATGTTTCTTTTAAGGGGACGGTGACTTTGACTCATAAGCCAACGGAAATGTTTCTTTTTGTTTGTCTGAGATCACTTGTACTGCTTGCAATTTCCTTTCTCCGACCCATGCGTTACCATCCTGACTACTTTTCCAGTGCCAAATTTGAGTGTAGCCCCTCATAAATGTCCTTCTGAGCTTAGCGAAGGTCTCGCTTACCGGAGTGAGTCAAATAGAGGGCCGGCTTCAAAGCCGGCCCCTTCTATCGGGTGAATCAGGGTCACCTTTCTGTTCTTGCAGCCTGTGCTACTTAACGGAGAGCAGCATTTGGTATATTTTTTCCACAGGCACCCCTTTGGAATCAATCTCTACCACCACATCGCCGTACAGGACACCGAAGTGCAATCTGGTCCCCGGTTCGTCGCCGGAATCGGCAATCTCCAATGCCCGCCTGTTTACCACCTCCGGCGTCAGTTCGTCTATCTGGAAAATTGGATTTTCCACAATCTCGCGAAGCACGGCAGGTACCGAGTCGGCCCAGGGGGTGGGGTAGAGGGAGAGGTCGTAATTTTTCGTCGCTGCGACGGAAGTCAGACGAGCCCACCCTTTATCGCCCAATGGACTGATCTGCCATCGCAGGGCGCCCATCCCTTTCATCCAGCAGATAAAGAGCTCATCCCGGCCTAGGTCAACGGTCCGGAGAGCGCTTTCAAATAGATACTCTTCCGGTATGGTTTGGGGAATAAAGCGCCCGAATGTGCCGTCGGCACAGGCCTCCTCCAAAGTCAGCCGATCGCTTCGCCACCCTTCCGGTCTTGATGGATTCAGGATGCCGCTATCGGCGGCACCGCCGCTGACAAGCAGAGCAACGACCTCCGCCAATTCCCGGCGCATTTCTTTTTCCTGGGAGGCGTCACCAACCAGTTCAGTGTAGTAGCCCATGCCGCCCAGTTGGAATTCGGCGATGAGGTAGATCGTGCTTCTCCCTGTCTCACTGTTGGGGCAAATAGCCGTATAACCGGCGGTGACGGAGGTGCCCATGACATCGGATGTCTCAACGTCTTTCCCTAAACCATAGTCAAGCACAACCCTGTCCCGGGCCACCAGCACTGTGGTGGTCAGGCCGGCGCTTGAGGATACCTGGGCCTCGATGTTGTAGAGGGAGCTGTCATAATAGAAGAAGTTGGCCGCCGCCGTTACGGTGCGGGCCTGGTGTAGAGCCGGGAAAATCGCCCTTATTTCACTTTCCGTCAGCACCTGGTTGAACATCATCGGCAGATTAATTCTGGCGCTGTCGGCCGGCCGTCTCGCGAGCTGATTGAAGTGCAGCGTAAAGCCGGTGGATTCCGGCGAATCAGGCAAGACCACCTCTGCCGGCGGGCTGCCGGGGAAAGCGTCAAATATCAACGGCAGAGCTATCGCCACCGCTACAAGGAGGCATGCCGCCAGCGGTTTGGCCCAACGGAGCAGGGAAACGCCGGCAGCTGACCGCTTCAGCGCGGCTTGTTCGATAAAGCTTTCATCGATGCCGCTTATCGACCGTAACAAACGCATGTTTCTCACATTAAACCCTCGCTTTCCAGCCTTTTTTTGAGCCTCTGCCGCATCCGATAGAGAATGGAGGCCACCTTGCCCCGGCTGTAACCGTACTCCCGGGCGATCTCACGATCGCTCATCAGGTACCAGTAGCGTTTAACAAAGATCCCTGCCAATTCGGGCGGCTCAAGGCGCAGGAAGGAGTTGAGGACCCGGGTAATCTCGCCCTCTCCGGTATTTTCCGGTAGAGGGATCTCGGCCAGTTCATCCAGGGCAATTTCAATTGCACCGCCGCCCCGTTTCTGGGCCCGGTCCGCGGCGTAGCGGTCCAGCGCAAGGTTGCGGCAGATTCGGCCCAGGTAGGCCTTCAGTCGGGCCGGCCTGGCCGGCGGGATGGCGTTCCAGGCTTTGAGCCAGGTTTCGTTGACGCATTCCTGCGCATCCTCGGGGCTGCGCAAAATATTTCTTGCAATTGTCTGGCAGTAGCGGCCGTAACGTCGCCTGCACTCGGTGATAGCCTCCTCCGCCCTCTGCCAGAAAAGATCGATTATGGCCCGGTCCTCCATGGAGGCCTCCTTGGTTTGATATCCTTCCCTACCTATAAAGACGGGAAATAGTACCCGAAGTTGCATTTCTGGATGTATGAGTAAAGGATCATCCTTAAAAACGATCCCTCCGAAATTCCGGTGCTGGTTGCATTTAGATCCGTGCGGGACAGGGAGCAATTCGTTCCCCAAGACAGATACTCCTTCAACGCCATCTGGGCAATTCCGGGAGGAAGTCTCTGGCAAGGCAGACTATTCCAGGTAAGGTCGTAACGGCGGCGCCTATGTTTTGTTTGACGGTCATGGGGAATGATGTCACTTGTGATTGACCATCTAACGGGATAGGGAGGAAAAACCATCAACAGGTGGAAGGACTGGTATGACCAGGGCAAAAGGGATCTAGTGCGGGCAAGGCTGGATAAGATTGTCGAAGGGGCCGGGGGCGACAGATAGATGCTCCATCCAGATCAAATTAACTTTGCGAGGGGAATCTTTATGAGGTTAGAACTTAGAATTGGATTGGGATTAAACGCCCTGGGGCTGATCTTGAAGCAGCTCGCTGTTTTCCCGGTATCGGTCACAGGCTTTTTGTGCGGTATTTGCATCGGCCTTGGATTATTCTTCCTGGTGGTAAACCTATTGCCAGAGAAAACATACAGCAAGCTGCTGTATCGGAAATGGCTTGAAGCAAGGTAAATCTGGTTAGGGAAAGCGTTTCCTGGCCCTGATTGTCTTTACTCTCTGCAAAGGGCTGAACGGGCCAGAATGAAGCCCCTAGCTTTTCCCGAATGAGTCAAAGTCTCCGTCCCCTTGCCTCACAATGGGAAAAGGAACTGTAGGGTCAGGCATGCCTGACCCGGATTCCAGGATATAAGGAATGGCTTACGTTCAGGCATTCCGCAAATGATCTTTGAAAAATGGAATAAAGCCCACTGGGGCAGTAGTTTGAGGGTGATATTGCTTATCATTATCTTTAGCATTGCAGCAAAGGTGCACAGTTTTAATATTATGGAATCCCTTTTAAGGCAGGGATATTTGAGGAAGCTGCTTAAAAAGAAAAAGCCCAAAGGCAGTGCTGATACCTTTGGCCATGCGCTGGCCAGGATGGATCATGCTCAATTCGAAAAATACAATTATGGAATCATCAGAACCTCACGCTACAACAAGGTTTTTCAAGGTGGGACCATAGATGGATTTACGGTTGTGGCGTTGGATGGCACAGAAGCTTTCAGGACGCAAAGTGTGAACTGGAGCTGTGAAAAATGTCGCCGGACAGAGAG
>JAAZPS010000346.1 GCA_012797095.1 Bacillota bacterium
CCGCCGATCACCTTGACCCGGGGTTCATGAGCCAGAAAATTGATCACTTCGGCAAAATCAAGGTCCACCTCGTTGCCCGTGCTGATCATGTAGGAGCAGCCCATCCTTTCAAGATCGGCCAGAAAGATCGCCAGGATACCCAGCCCGCCGCTCTGGGCAACGAAGGCAGCGGGGCCGATGCGGAGAGAGCCGCTGTCAACTGTCAGGGAAAATGAGGCTGCCGCCGGCTGCAGGCTGTTGATAAAGCCGATACAGTTGGGACCGAGAACATTGAGAGCGTGCTCCTCGATCAACGCGGCCAACTCATTCTGCAGGGCTTCACCCGGAGCACCTATTTCGGCAAACCCGGCGCTGATCACCACAATATTTTTTAACTCCAGGGCGGCACACTGGCGGACGATCTCGAGGGTTGCCGAAGCCTCTACCGCAATAACCACCAGATCCGCTGCCGTATTGATCTCGGCCAGACTGGTAAAGGCGGGCAGCCCCTGGATCTCCCGCCGCCCCGGGTTGATCGGCAGGATCCTGCCGGGGTAACCGTATTCTTGCAGCAGCTGAACCACCTTGCCTCCCGGTTTGGCCGGATCGGCGGAGGCACCGACCACGGCGATCCCCTGCGGCCAGAAAAATTTCTTCAAATAACCGGCATCTCTTTGAACAGGCCCTGGTTTCATCGACAATTTCCCCCACGTTTCTTTTTATTTAGAATTTTCTCCACCAGTGGAGCGATACCCTCTTTCAGGCGGGCGGGTGAAACCCGCCCCTGTGATCCGTGATCCGGCCGAAACGGAAAAACTACTCCCTAGGGGGAGGGCCAGAAGGGGCTGCTCTGGAGAGCGCTGCGAAACCTTTGGCGCAGATCGGGATAACGGGCCGCAAGCTCATCGAGCAGGAGAGCCATCTCCTGCCGCCTGGTCTTTTCATCTACCGGGCAGGGGTTTTCCATCACCGGGATACTTTCCCGCCGTGCCAGAGCGGCAAGCGTTTGCCCGGGTACCTGGATCAGCGGCCGGATCAGATCGAGCCCGCTTCGATCCAGGTAGGTGCGCGGTTTAAAGGTGCCCAGTGTACCGGTATAGATCAGATTGAGCAGGAATGTGGCAATGGCATCATCGAGGTGGTGACCGACGGCCACCTTGTTGGCCCCCAGCCTCAGAGCAGCCTGGTGAAGGGCCCCGTGGCGCATTTTGGAGCAAAGAGCACAGGGGTTTTTTTCGCGGCGCCTCTCGAACACAATCCGTCCGATGGCCGTCTGTTCGACAGTCAGGGGAATGCCCAGTTTATCGGCATAGCGCTGCAGGGGGTCTGTCTTTAGCGGCCACCCCAGATCGACATATACGGCCATCAAATCGAAGGAAAAAGGAGCATGGCGCCGGAACTGCTGAAGAATATACAGCAGGGCCCCGCTGTCCTTCCCCCCGGAAACCGCCACTGCAACGCTGTCTCCATCCTCGATCATCCGGTAGCGGTAGATCGTCTGTTTAACCCTGGTCAGGAACCATTTGCCATCGCTATCCACCGGGACAGCCCCCTGTTATTTGATCCATTCACGGTCCTAATTATAGCAAGTAGCGCCAGTACATTCCACCGGTCTGTGAAATCTTTCTGCCCGGAAAGCCGTTGAACCAGAAATGATGGGTACTAAAGCCTGCCGGCCTCCCTGAGCCGCTGCCGACTGATTAAAATAATTTAACGAGCAGGGGGACCGGCAACATATTTGCTTAATATATTCATGGTATAATCTTTCAACTGGAGGTGGCGCTTTTGGCAGCCAAAAAGAACAATCAAAGATGGAAAATTATCCTGGTCCTGATCCTGGTCCCGCTGCTGTTTGCTGCAGGTTATGCATTCAGCGCCGGCGGCGCCGGTGAAAAACTGCGCCAGTGGTTCGGTGGAGAGGTAACCGCTCCCCCTGACGGCGAAAATGAACCGGAAACGTCCGGGGAGCCTGATGATGAAAACTCCGGAGAAATTGAACCCGGCGGTGAAATTTCCGAACCGCCCGACAAAGAGGGGGAGGGCAACTCACAGGAGGCGGAGGATCCCGACAAGACCCCGGTAATCTTTATCGGGCAGCGCCTGAGTATTCCCGGTGCCGGCGAAAGCAGCACCGCCAGCTCCAAGGTGATCACCAGCGGCACCGTCGCTCCGGCTTCAGGGAGCAAGCAGATAGCCCTGACCTTTGACTCGGGCTGGGAGTATACCCATACCATCCCCCTGCTGGAGATACTTGACCGCTACAAGATCAAGGCGACTTTCTTTCCCCGGGCGCTCTGGTTGAAAGATCACCAGGATCTGGGCAGGGAGATCGTCCAGCGCGGTCATACTCTGGGCAACCATTCCCTGAAACACCCGCATATGAACGAGATGAGCGCAGCGGATATCCGTGAAGATATCCGTCAATCCACCCGGATTATCCAGAATCTTAACGGGATGCAGCCGTATCTGTTCCGTCCGCCCTATGGAGAGTACAACAAGCAGCTCCTGACCATCCTTGGCGAGGAGGGTTATCCCTACACGGTCATGTGGACCATCGACACCCTGGACTGGAATGCCGGTAACAAGATGAACGTGGGGGGGAAATCAACCCTGATCGACGAAGATTTTATCGTGAACCGCGCTCTGAACAATGCCGCCAATAATGCTATTATCCTGATGCATATCGGCGGCGATACGGCCGGGCACCTGACAGTCCCGGCGCTGCCCCGGATCATCGAAGGGCTGCGCGAGCAGGGCTACAGTTTCACCACCGTCGATAAGATGCTGCCGCCGCCGTCGAGCACAGCGGTCGTTCACACCGTCCAGAAAGGGGAAACCCTTTACAGCATCGCCCGCCGTTACGGAGTCAGCGTGGCACAGATTATCGAAACCAACAACCTTTAAGCGGTATTGTAACCGCACCGTCAGCGGGACAGGAGGGACGATCCTTCCTGTCCCGCTATTTTTTCCCCCGTTCTCCACCGCTGACCGGCTTACCGCTCCTGCGGAAGGAGGCGCCGCAGATGATCCGCTATCGGGAGAGCAACTGCGCCCCCGACGAGCGCATTGATCAGCTGCGGCAGCAGCAGGGCACTTGCAGCCGCGGCCGGCAGGGTCAGCAGATAACGAGCCGCCCCCGCAATGACAACAAATTTGAGGACAGAGCCAAGGGCCAGCCCCACCCAGGAGCCGCCTTTCATTTTTTCTGCCAGAGCGCCGTAGCTGAAACAGTAAAGTCCATTCCCGAACATGATGAAGGGGATTGCCGGAGCGAGCACCGGGGGAATGATCCCCAGAAGGAGTGCCGCCCAGGGGGTGAGCAGTCCGATTGCCGCACCGCCGGCTGTGCCGATCACGGCGGTGGAAAGGAGCAGCATC
>JAAZPS010000347.1 GCA_012797095.1 Bacillota bacterium
GAATGTCTTGCCGAGAAGGTGGAAACCAGGGATGATTTTGAATATGCCAAAGGATTGGGCTTCAAGTATTTTCAGGGTTATTTTTTCAGCAAACCGGAGGTGCTCAGCTCAAGGAGAGTTGAGCCCATAAAGGCCAACCATATACAGTTGATCGATCTGGTCAGCGGTAAAGAAGAGCTGGATTTTGAAAAGATTGACGGAGTCATCGCCCAGGATCTTTCGCTGACCTACAACCTGTTAAAGCTGGTCAATTCTGTGGCTTTCGGTTCAAGGTACCGGATCGAAAAAACAAAACGGGCCCTGGTATTTCTGGGGGAAAAAGGTATCAAGAAGTGGATCTATCTGATGGTCTTGACAGAACTGGGGCAAGATCGGCCCGATGAGCTCACCAGATTATCCCTGATCCGGGCAAGGTTTCTGGAGTTGCTCGCAGCCGGGACTGCCCAGGCAGGTCAATCGGAGGATCTATTCTTGATCGGCCTGTTCTCCCTTCTGGACGTTATTCTCAACAGAGATCTGGGCAGTATCCTCTCCGAGATAAAAGCTTCGGAAATAGTTACGGAGGCGTTGGTGAACGGAGGCGGAGAGCCGGGTCAGTTCTATCAGATGGCCCTGGCCTACGAAAAAGGAGAATGGGAAAGATCCCTTTCCCTGGCCCGGAATCTGAGCGTTGCCAGCCAGCTTCTGGTCTCTTCCTACGCCAGCGCCCTGCGATGGTACACCATGCTGATGATGCCCCAGCAACTGGCCAACTGACCCTCCGCCTCCATCACTCCAGCCGCGGGGACAGCAGAGATCGGCATATATCACGGGGACGGTTCTTTTGACTCACGCCGCAGCCCCGGTGAACCCTTCCTGCCCCTGGGGCAAGGGTTTTTCCGTCGGATCGCGAATTGTTCCTTCTGCCGATCATCTTTCGATCGTGTCGGGAAGATACCAGTTGCCGCAGTATTATTATGAAATCCTCGGGGTTTCCCGCGGGGCCACGGAAAAAGAGATCAAGGCTGCTAACCGCAAGATGGCCCGGAAATGGCAGCCGCTGGGGAGGTTATGCTTTTCATCGACGAGCTTCACACCGTGATCGGGGCCGGCGCGGCCGAAGGGGCCATGGATGCCAGCAATATGCTTAAACCGATGCTGGCGCGGGGCGGACTTAAAGCGATCGGCGCCACCACCCTGGACGAGTATCGCAAACATATTGAAAAAAAGGATGCTGCCCTGGAGCGCCGCTTCCAGCCGGTGCTGATCACCCCGCCTTCGGTGGAAGATACCGTCTCCATCCTGCGTAGTCTCAAGGAGCATTACGAGGTGCATCACGGGGTGCGCATTCAGGATTCGGCCCTGATTGCCGCTGCGGTTCTCTCCGATCGCTATATCAGCGATCGTTTTCTACCCGACAAGGCCATCGATCTGATGGATGAAGCCGCCGCGTACCTGCGTACCCAGATCGATAGCATGCCCGCGGTGCTGGATGAGATTACCCGCCGGGTGATGCAGCTGGAGATCGAGGAGGCGGCATTGAAGAAAGAGAAAGATCCCGCCTCCCGGGAACGTCTGGAGAGGCTGCAGGAAGAACTGGCCGGCCTGCGTTCCGAAACCGGCCAGCTTAGAAAGCAGTGGGAGACAGAGAAGGAGTCGATTGCCCGGGTGCGGGAGAGCAAGTGGGAGATCGAAAAGGTGCGCACCGAAATCGAAAAGCGGAACGGGAATATGATCTGGACCGGGTAGCCGAGCTGAAATACGGCCGCCTGAACGAGCTGGAAAGGCAGCTTCAGGCGGGGGAGAAAGCGCTGGCGGGCAAACACAAGCAGGGTATGCTTTTGAACGAAGAGGTCGGCGAGGAAGATATCGCCCGGGTAGTCAGCCGGTGGACCGGGATCCCGGTCAGCAGTCTGCTCGGGGGTGAACGGGAGAAGCTGATGCGCCTGGATGAAACACTGCACCGCCGGGTCATCGGGCAGAAAGAAGCGGTCAGCGCTGTTGCCGATGCCGTGATCAGGGCGCGCAGCGGGATTAAAGATCCCCACCGGCCTGTTGGCAGTTTCATCTTCCTTGGACCCACCGGGGTGGGCGAGACCGAAACTCGGCCGGGCCCTGGGCATTTCCTGTCAGGGTCCCCTGGAGGAAGGATATTGTCGTACGGTGTCGAATTAATACAATAATTCGCGTATTTGCGGAAATAAAACTACTTTACCGGTGAGCATTAACCAATTATTGACCTAAGTGAAGTAAAAGACAATAGGGAAATGCAACCAGAAGATAACGAAAAACGTCTCGACACCATCCTTTCACCCACTCCGGTACTGGCCGCCTGGGATATCACAACGCGCAAACAGGCAGAAAGAATCATTCATGCCCAGACCGGCCTGTTTTCTTTTTCCTGCAGTCATACCATCGATGAAGTGCTGACAAAAACCCTGAATGAGCTGTGTGATATTTTAAGCAGCCCCATCGGTTTTTTTTATTCTGCAAACGCCGACGAAAAGACGCTCATCTTGAAGGCGTTCTCTGCCGCCGCCCGGGAGTATCCTTGCAAAATAGAAAAGGCAGAAATGAGACAGCAATGTGCGGCCGGGGCTGACGTCTGGTCTGAATGCCTGCGCAAACGCCGCCCTGCAATCCGCAACTCCACTTCATTTCACCGCAAAAACTTGCCCGGGGGCCCGGCTGGAACATTCCGTGAGCTGGCTGTGCCGGTCATGCGTCGGGGCAAGGTCGTGGCCGTCCTGGGGGTTAGGAACAAGCCGTTTGATTACACGGACAAAGATCTGAAGATTGTTTTGTACTTTGCCGATATCGCCTGGCTCATGGTGGAACATCAGCAGTCAGAAGAAATAATCCGTTATATCAGCTTTCATGACATGCTGACCGGACTTTACAACAGGGTTTTTGTTAAGGAAGAGATGCGCCGCCTTGATACGGCAAGACAGCTGCCCATCAGCGTGATCATGGCGGATCTAAACGGTCTCAAACTGGTGAACGACACCTACGGGCACAGCGTGGGTGACAGAATGTTGAGAAGTGCTGCCGAAATTATAAAGAATTCATGCCGCCAGGAAGATATCGTTGCCCGCTGGGGCGGTGATGAATTTCTTGTCCTTCTGCCTCAAACAAACAGGAAGAAGGTAAAGAAGATATGTCGGCGGATAAGGGAAAAGTGTTGTTCGGCCTGTATTGATAATGTGCCCATTTCCCTGGCTTTCAGTTTTGCCGTCAAGAAAAATACGGGAACCGGGCTGTGCGGCGTGATCAAGGAGGCAGAAGATCTGCTGCAAAAACGAAAACTTGCTGACAGCAGAAGCACAAAAAGCGCTGTTCTGAAAGCTCTTTTAAAAACTCTGGGGGCCAAAAGTTTTGAAACAGAAGAGCACTCCCGCCGCATGCAGGCCATGGCCTGGAAATTTGGCAAGGAACTGGGGCTTCCCGATTCGGAGCAGGATCGCCTGAGCCTGTTAATAACCCTTCACGATATCGGAAAGGTGAATATTCCCGAGCAGATACTGGCAAAGAAAGGGTCCTTGAATGCGGATGAATGGGCGATCATGAAGAAACATCCCGAAATGGGCTTTCGGATCACCCGCTCCACCGCAGAATTTGCCCATGTAGCCGAGGATATTTTATCCCACCATGAACACTGGGGCGGTTCAGGTTATCCCCGGGGTTTGAAAGGGAAGGAGATCCCCTATCTGGCCAGGATCACCGCCATTGTTGACGCCTACGAGGTCATGACAAACGGCAGGCCCTACAGGAAAAAGCTGTCCACGGGGGAGGCCGTGAAGGAGATCAGAAGATGTTCGGGCACACAGTTTGATCCGAAACTGGCCAGATATTTTGTAAATATGATCGGGCGCGACGATTGATATTTCTACCCGATCTGGAGCGCCACACCTGTACAAAACAAGCAAATTCGGGGGAATGATCATGTATGAGCTGATTGAAGCAGATCCGGGTGTTAGCCTGAATGACGAATTGGTAGAGACGGCGGATGCCCTGTGCAAATATCTGAATTTCGATCACTGGAAGATCATAATGCTCAACAGGGATAACCTGTACGGGTTTGTATTCTGTTCCTCGGAGAACGGCGCCGGTTATTCTTCCCCGACCCGGAAAAGATCACCCTTCTACAACTTAACCCGGGACACCTACCTCAGGTTGACCGTTGAGCAAGGGAAAATAGTATTTTACAAAAACAAAAAGGAGGATGCCGATAGATTCAGCCCCCTGACAAAGGGAGTTTCAAACGAACTGTATTTCCCGTTGTTCACGCTGAGCCGGGAGAGAAAGGTCTTCGGCTGCCTCTATTTCTCCAAAAAGGATCTGCTCAAAGGGAAGATCGGTGCGATGACCCGGGATAGATCTGTCAGCTCCCATTTGGCGGTCATCCAAA
>JAAZPS010000348.1 GCA_012797095.1 Bacillota bacterium
CCGCTATCCGCAGATCCTCAGCGCCGTGCGGGGGAGGGGGCTGATGCTCGGTCTGGAATTCAGCGCCGGCGGAGATCATTTCACCGGCAGCATGCTTGATATTGTCGCCAGGCAGGAGCTGCTCGCCCCGGCTGTATCCGCCTACCTGCTGAATCGGGAGCATCTTCGGGTCGCGCCGACGCTGAACGGGGGCAGGGTGGTTCGCATCGAACCGCCCCTGATCATCACCGCTGCCCAGTGCCGCCGCATCCTCGGCGGTGTGGCCGGGATGCTGGCACTGCTGGAAGAAGCCGATACGGCCAGATTTTTCTCCTTTCTGGTTTCAGAGAAGCCGGAAAGCGAACCGGAAAACACGGCCTTTTTCGAGCCGCAGCCGCTCTCTGCCGGCCCGCGGGGCGGAGTGGGAGCCGCGCCTCCGGCGCAGGCGGGTCATGCCGGGAAAGCTCTGGAGGGTGCAGCCAGAAGTGGGGAGGCCGCCGGCAGCGCCGGGCGCTTTGCCTTCCTGCTTCACCCCCTTGATCTGCGAAGCTACCCCCAGTTTGACCGCAGTTTGCTCCGGTTCAGCGAAGATGAGCTGGCCTGTCTGACGAAAAAATGGAGCAGTCTGATGGAGCCTTTCGTGATCTCGCAGGTAGCCCTTCAGTCAAAGGAGGGGGCCTATGCCCGCGGTGAATTCATCGTTGTGCCGCGCACGGCTGAAGAGCTCGCCGGGATGCCCCGGGAAGCGGCACTGCGGGAGCTGCGGGAAGCGCTGCGGCTGGCCCGGACAGGCGGCGCGGGCATCGTCGGTCTGGGTGCGTACACCGCTGTTATCTCCATGGGTGGGCTCTATCTGAAAGATGAAGGGATTCCGCTGACAACGGGTAATAGTTACACAGTCGTCTCGGCGGCCGAAGCGGTCAAGGCGGCCTGCGAGAAGCTGGGGATCCTGCCGCAGGACAGCACCGCGGCGATCATCGGTGCCGCCGGATCGATTGGCAAGGGGGCGGCCCTGCTTCTTTCCGAGGGAGTGGGCAGCCTGATTTTGGTGGGCAATCCGCTCAGCAAGAACAGAATTGGCGGTAACGAACGGCTCTTCAGGGTCGCCGCGGAAATATATCGCTATCTTGCCGGGCTGCTGCAGGCGGGTCGGCAGATGCCGCAGGGCAGCATCGGCGCCCGTCTCTCACACAGCGGCTTGCTTCCTCCGGCGGCGGCGCCGCTCGATGATTTTATCTCCTTTGCCCGCTCCAGATCTTGCCGGAGCGGCTCTATCCGGATCACCACTTCCGTGAAAGAGGCGCTTTCTTTATCACAGATCGTGATCAGCGCTACCAATAATCCGGCCAGGCTGATCCAGCCGGGGGATCTACAGCCCGGGGCAGTGGTCTGTGATATCTCGCGGCCGCCCAATGTCAGCGCGGCCGTGGGGGAAAAGCGCCCCGATGTGCTGGTGATCGACGGCGGTGTTGTCAAGCTGCCCGGAAAACCGGATCTGGGCTGGGACTTCGGCTTTCCACCGGGGCTGGCTTACGCATGCATGGCCGAGACCATGATGTTGGCCCTTGAGCACCGCTATGAAAATTTCAGCCTCGGTTCCTCGGGAGTGAATCTGGAATCAATTCTATTAACCAGAAAGTGGGCGGCCCGCCACGGCTTCGGTCTGGCCGATCTGCGCAGTTTTGATCAGCCTCTCAGCCGGTCCCGCTGGCGGCAGCTGCTCGGCGCCCGCCGCGGCTTACCGGAGCAGCAGAAGGGCGCATGCGACCCCGGTGAGTCAAGGGGACGGTGACTTTGACTCATCGC
>JAAZPS010000349.1 GCA_012797095.1 Bacillota bacterium
GAGACCATTGCCGAGGTTGCTGCCAGGGCGATCCGCGGGCACCGCACCGGCCTGCTCCTGAACCGGCTGCGCTCTACTGCAGAGGTCGAGTACATCCGCCGCCATACCGCACTGCCCATACTCGGGTGGCTCCCGGAAGATGAGACCATTCGCGAATTCGATCTGGCCGGAGAGTCTTTTCTGAGGCTGCAGGCCGATTCGCCGACTCTTCAGGCGGCCGGAGAGATCGCTGCCTCCTTGCTTTAGTTGAAAGCGCTCTGCAGCTGCGCACAGCAGTTGTGGGCCGCTGCAGGCAAATTGTGGAGATCGAGCGGTTGACCCCTTGGCAAAATATTGCTATAATCGATCCAGGTTTATCCTTGTTCTACTCTCTTCAATAATACCATTACGGAAGTGGGGCCGCCCATGATCTGGATGCTAAAAAAAGCGTGGTATCGTATTTTCCAATTTTTCTTTTACCGGGGTTCACGAGTGCTGAATTGGCGCGAGCCGGAGCTATTGATCGGCGCAGGCAGTATCCGAAACCTGCCGAAGGTGATCAAGAAATACGGTCTGAACAATGTGCTGGTGATCACCGATAAGGTGCTCATGGAGCTGAAGCTGCCGCAGGGGCTGCTGGATGCGCTCGAGGAAGAGGGGATCAAGTACACGGTTTACGATGGCGTGGAGGAGAACCCCAAGATCGATAATATCGAGGAAGCAAAGGAGCTCTACCTCCGGAAGGGCTGCCAGGGACTGATCGCCTTTGGCGGCGGTTCGCCCATGGATACGGCCAAGGTGGTCGGAGCCCGGGTGGTCAAACCGAAACAATCCGTTGAGAAGATGGGCGGTTTCCTCAAAGTACTCCGTAAATTGCCGCCTCTGTTTGCCGTACCCACTACTGCCGGAACAGGCTCGGAGACAACCATTGCCGCCGTGGTTACCGACCGCCAGACCAAACATAAATACGCGGTTAGCGACCTCAATCTGATCCCCTTGGGGGCGGTTCTCGATCCCGAGCTAACGGCAGGTTTACCGCCTCCGATCACCGCAGCCACGGCGATGGATGCGATGACCCATGGAGTGGAATCCTACATTACCTGGGGGGCCACCAAGAAATGCCGGGAGATGGCCGAGGATGCGGTCAGACTTGTGGCTGCCAATGCGGAGAAGGTGTACCGCGACGGCAGCGATCTCGACGCCCGTCAGAATATGCTGCTGGCCTCGTATTACGCAAGCTATGCTTTTACCCGTACCGGG
This sequence comes from Bacillota bacterium, assembly GCA_012797095.1. Classification (GTDB taxonomy): domain Bacteria; phylum Bacillota; class Dethiobacteria; order DTU022; family DTU022; genus JAAZPQ01. Next base: position 1,240 of record JAAZPS010000349.1, read on the forward strand.
CTGACCTATGTTCACTGTATCGCCCATACCCTGGGCGGTCTTTACAATGTACCTCACGGACTGGCCAATGCAGTGATCCTGCCCTATGTGCTGGAACATAACGGCGCGGTGATCCACCCGCAGTTGGCCCATCTGGCAGAGGTAATCGGGCTAGATCTTGCCGGGAAAAGCGAGGCGGCCAAAGCGCAGGCTTTCATCGCAGAGATAAAGCGGCTCAACCGGGCCATGGGTATACCGGAAAAATTCGAGGTGATCCGGCGCGAGGATATTCCCCAGATGGTTGCCTGGGCACTCAAGGAGGGCAACCCCTGGTACCCGGTGCCCAAGGTATTTGACGCTAAAGATATCGAGGCCATCATCGGCCGGATCATGGCTTAACCTGAGCGTGCTGCTCCGGCTTTAGCCGGCCGTAAAAGATAATATCGAGTAGAAGACATCATCTTTAAAGCGGTGTCTTCTGCTTTTTTGGGGATATAACTTACAAAAATTGTTGGCGCTGTTGAAATATAAGCGGTCAAGCCGATGGAGGATCAGGAGATAGCCGGTCGATCGGTCAGTCTATAGATCGAAATAGGCGCTGCTGCAAGATGTTCCCGATTCCAACAGCAGGTGAATGGAACAGAAAACAGCAAACATAATACAGGATTGGGGGAAAAGCATTCGATGAATATATTCCTGGCCCGGCAGCCCATATTTGACAAAGAAGAGAACGTCCACGGATACGAGGTCCTTTATCGGAGCAGCTTGATCAATGTATTTGACGGCAGGGAAGGTGACCGGGCAACCTCGGAGGTGATTATCAACACCTTTCAGGTGATCGGCATCGACAACCTATCCAACGGCAAACCGGTCTTCATCAATTTCACGGAAACATTGATCAAAGAGGAGGTAGCCACCCTGATCCCCCATGATCTGCTGGTGGTGGAGCTGCTGGAGGATGTCAC
>JAAZPS010000350.1 GCA_012797095.1 Bacillota bacterium
CGCATTGGCCGGAAACCTTTACCCGGAAGGGGTGCCGATCTATCCCGAGGAAGAGCTCGTTTCGCTGATCAAGAAGGAGCAGGTCGATGAGGTGATCTTCGCTTACAGCGATGTGACGCACAGCGAAGTGATGTCGAAAGCATCGGTGGTGATGGCAGCGGGGGCTGATTTCAAGTTGCAGGGGCCCGCTGCAACCATGCTCCGTTCGAGCAAACCGGTTATCGCTGTCACCGCGGTCCGCACGGGGGTGGGCAAGAGCCAGACCACGCGGCGGATCTGCGATATCTTGCGGGAAAAAGGGAAGCAGGTGGTCGTGGTGCGCCATCCGATGCCTTACGGTGATCTGGCGGCGCAGGTATGCCAGCGATTTGCCGATTATGGTGATCTTGATCGCCACGAATGCACCATCGAAGAGCGCGAGGAGTACGAACCGCATCTGGACCGCGGCATCGTGGTCTACGCCGGGGTGGATTACGGGCGGATCCTTGCGGAAGCGGAAAAAGAGGCCGAGATCATTCTCTGGGACGGCGGTAACAATGATTTCTCTTTTTATCGGGCCGATCTCTATATCACCATGGTCGATCCGCACCGGCCCGGCCATGAATTGAGCTACCATCCCGGGGAAACAAACTTACGGCTGGCCGATGCGGTAATCGTCAACAAGGTGGATACCGCCAGCCTGGATCAGATCAATACCGTGCTGGAAAATATCGAACGGGTCAACCGCAGAGCCGTGATCATCGAGGCCGCTTCGCCGATCCTGCTCGAGGAGAGCGCGATCATCAGGGGCAAAAACGTTCTGGTGGTGGAAGACGGCCCGACCATGACCCACGGCGGGATGAAATACGGGGCCGGCGTGATCGCAGCGAAGAAATACGGCGCCGCGGCCCTGCTCGATCCGCGTCCATTTGCCGAGGGGACGATCAAGACAGTCTTCGAGAAATACCCCCATATCGGCACCTTCTTGCCGGCAATGGGTTACGGCGAGAAGCAGATCCGCGATCTGGAGCTGACGATCAACCGCTCTTCTGCTGATCTGGTGGTCATCGCCACGCCCATCGATCTGCGCCGGATCATGGAGATCCGGAAACCGGTTCTGCGGGTAAAATATGAGCTGCAGGAGCTGGGCCGGCCGACGCTTGACGACCTGCTGGCGCCATTCTGCTAAACGATCCCGGTCAGGTACAGCCGCGGGGCGGCTGCAGAAAGGTGTACTTTAACCTGTCGCAGCATGTTTCTGCGGTTTTCTTTTCCGGGCGGCGATATGATAAACTAGAGCAAAACCTACGCGGGGGCTGAACCATGATCGATCTACGCAGCGATACAGTAACTCAACCCACCCCGGAGATGCGCCAGGCCATGGCAGCAGCAGAGCTGGGCGATGATGTTTACGGGGAAGATCCCACCGTTAACCGGCTCCAGGAGCTGGCCGCAGAGATGCTGGGCAAGGAAGGGGCCCTGCTGGTCACCAGCGGGACCCAGGGCAACCAGATCGCGGTGATGACCCACTGCTCACCAGGCAGCGAGGTGATCATCGAGGAAGAGGCTCATATCTTCACTTACGAAGCGGGGGCGGCCGCAATGCTCTCCGGAGTGCAGCTGAGGACCCTGCGGGGCAAACGGGGGGCTCTCGACCCCGCCGATGTGGCTGCAGCGATCCGCGAGGATAATATTCATTTTCCACCCACCGCGCTGCTCTGCCTGGAAAACACCCACAACCGCGCCGGGGGGGCAGTGATCCCGCCGGAGAAGATGGCATCGCTCTACCGCCTGGCCCGGAAGCATGATCTACCGGTACACCTTGATGGAGCCAGGATCTTCAATGCTGCTGTGGCTCTGGGGATCACTGCGAAAAAGCTGGCCTCCTTCTGCGACACCGTGCAGATCTGTCTTTCCAAGGGATTGGCCGCTCCGGTCGGCTCACTCATTGCCGGACCGCGGGAGTGGATTGCCCGGGCACGCCGCAGCCGCAAGATCCTGGGTGGGGGGATGCGTCAGGCCGGGATCATCGCCGCTCCGGGGATCATTGCTCTCGAAACAATGGTCGATCGTCTGGCCGAAGATCACGACAACGCCCGATATCTGGCTGAAAAGCTTGCCGCGATGCCCGGTCTTGAACTGAATCCGGATGAAGTTGAGACCAACATCGTGATCGCGGCGCTCACGACAATTGATGCAGCCGGATTCTGCAAGGCGCTGCGGGAGCGGTCCATCCTGATCAGCCCTGTTGGAGGAAACAGGGTACGCTTTACCACCCACAAGGATATCACCCGGGCCGACCTGGAGAAAGCGCTGCCGCAGATCAATGCTGTTTTGAAGGAGGCGGCTTCCAGCCGTTCCCAAACTTGAAACTGTGGCTGCTCTGGAGAGGTCCGAGAGGATGAAAACAATGTTCACGATTCTACTCTTGATCATACTGTTTCCCCTGCTGGAGCTGTGGATCCTGATCGAGATCGGCAAGGTTATCGGCAGCGGTCCGACCATCCTTCTGGTTATCGGGACAGGTCTCCTGGGGGCCTTTCTGGTCCGGCTGCAGGGGTTTCACCTTCTCTCCGAAATCCGCCGGGAACTGGCACAGGGGCTGCTCCCGGGGGATAAACTTTTCGACGGCCTCTGCGTGCTGATCGGTGGCCTTCTGCTGGTTACGCCGGGCCTGATCAGCGACTTGAGCGGCTTTCTGCTGCTCCTTCCGTTCACCCGGAACATGTTCAAAAAAGCAGCTGGACGCTACCTGCGCTCTAGAATCGAGCGCGGCGATTTTATGGTGCGCTGGCGCAGGTAACAAGCAATGAACCCCGGGTGGCAGGCGTACACCCCTGTAATCCTGAGCGCAGCGAAGGATCTCGCTGTTAAGCAGCGTTGGCGGTGTGCGGAGATCCTTCGGGCTTCGCCCTCAGGATGACAAAAAAGAGCCTCAGGATGACAATGAAGAATGGGTCCTGAATGAAAATATAGAGCCTCAGGATGAAAGCGATAAGCTCTGGACGCCAAGAAGCGTACACCCCTGTAATCCTGAGCGCAGCGAAGGATCTCGCTATTAACTAGCGTTGGCGGTGCGCGGAGATCCTTCGGGCTTCGCTCTTAGGCTGACAAAAAAGAGCCTCAGGATGACAATGAAGAA
>JAAZPS010000351.1 GCA_012797095.1 Bacillota bacterium
CGATCGTTGATCTCCTTGAAACGGTTCAGGTCCAGAAACACGATGGAGAAGCGCTTGTTGTATCTTTTACTGAAAGCGATCTCCTCCTTGATCCGCTCTATGATGAAGCCGCTGTGAAAAAGGCCGGTCAGGGGATCGGTCACCGAATTGTGATAGATCTCTGCGCTTAGCTTCAGCTCGTTGCCCAGGAGTTTGCTTACAGAGAAGATGGCGATGATGATGGTGCCGAGGGTAAACAGAAGGTAATAGGCATACGGAAAACCGTCAAAATCGTTGAAATGAATGGGCAGTGCATTTATCCCGATAATAAGGGTGGTTATACCAAAACCGAACAGACCGGCTCTGATACTGAAGCGGAGGGTTGTCGCGATCAGCGGTAGAAAGAAGGCGGTGATATAAAAACTTTTGAGCCCTCCGGTAAAGTAGACGACCCCCCCGAGCAAAAGGTAATCAAACCAATCGAGGTAAAACGAACGCTGCCGGTCACGATCCTGATCCGAGCTCAGCAGGAGCCGTAGCGAGATATAACCGACAGAGACTGCGATCAAGAAAACAGTTACAGTCCAGGCATAATGCAGGTGGGGGTATGAAGCGAGAAAAAAGATCAGACAGTAAACAAAATAGATCGCCCGGAGCCGTTTGAAAAAATGGCTCATCATGTGGCGGCGCCTTAATTCGTAGCTGTGATAGGTGTAGCGATCGGCTTCTTCCACCTCGGGGATGCGAGATTTTAGATCGAAAATATCCAGCAGTTCTACGCCGATCTGGACAAATTTCAGTTTGAATGCGGTAGCTGCTTTTCGGATCAATCTGAAAACACCCAAGGGTATTCTCCTTTTCTGGTTGGCCTGTTCATCCGGGCAATAAACACCCGTATCTCCCGGTCCGGTAGCTGCCTCATATGAAAAAGATCTTGGGTTCCAGGGATGCTTTTTACGAAAGTGTGTTCGGGATCAGGATATCTTCATTATGCAACCCGTTATGCAACCCGTTGAAAAGAGTGCCGATTCGTGCTGTTTTCATCTAACCGGCCCGGCCGGCTGCGCTCCCATGAAAGATCTCGCGTTTTCAATTCTTGTGATCCTCAACAGGTGAAAAGATAGCCCGGGAGGTTGTCTAGTTGACAAAGGTCTGTGCGTGCGGAACAGACCACCATTATTATACTATGCCGGTGGAAGTTTTGTAAAGCAGAACCTTACAAAATATGACAATATATTTAATTATTTTTCGGCAGAGTTATAACCGGCCGGATCAACGGTTGTTCTGAAAATATCGACCGGGATGTTTTGCGGGCTGCGTTCACCGCGCGCGGGTTAAAGAAAAACAGGATACGCTGAGTCGGGAGGGCCCGGACTGCAGCCGGAAGAGGGAATAGTTGAAAATTTATATATTGCAGGAACTATCGGTTTCATATAGAATAGTATTCAGTGCTACCATAAAAATATTAGTGACACCGCAGGGGCTGTTCTATTTTTGCCAGTAGGGTAACACAAATATTATTCGGATGTTACCGTGTGAATCGGTTAAGCGGTTTGCCGGAAGGGGGGATGAACAGGAAGGTTTCATCAGATCTTGATCTGCAGAGAAAGAAAGTAAGTCTTTCAGGAGGTAGGGTAGATGAGTCTGGGAAATGCTGATTGGGAAAGAGCGGCCGCTTTTCACGGCCATATCTGCATCGGTCTGACAATCGGATACAGGGTGGCACAGATCGCCCTGGCCGCTCTGCAAGAGCAGCGGGCTGCTGACGAGGAGATGATCGCTATCGTGGAGAATGATGCCTGCGGCATTGATGCGATCATGGTATTGACCGGATGTACCCCGGGCAAGGGCAACCTGATCTTCAGGAACACCGGTAAAAATGTTTACACCTTCGGCAGCCGCAACTCCGGGAAAGCGCTCCGGATATCGGTGAACGGGGATATCTTGCAGAGCAGTCCCGAGATGAGGGCGCTTCAGCGGAAGGTAATCGAGGGAAGCGCGACCGCTGCTGACAGAGCGGAGTACGAGCGCCTTCGCGACCGGAAGATGAAGGACTTATTCAATATGCCGGTAGACAAATTTGCGGTGGTCAAGGAAGTTGATTTTGCGGTACCGGGGAAAGCGCGTCTTTTTTCCTCGGTGAAATGCAGCAGCTGTGGGGAGTATGCCATGGAGCCGAGGACAAGGAACCAAAACGGGAAGGTTGTCTGTCTGGACTGTTTTGATGATTATTCAAGGACGATTAAATTGTAACTTATTTGATAAGAAAGGAACCGAAGGAATGAGAAAAACGTTTGTGCTGATTCTGGTTGCTGTTCTTCTGGCCGGTGTCCTTTGCGGCTGTGCCGGCAACTCCGGCAGGACAACCGGGGGCGACACACGGACGATCACCGATATGCTCGGACGCGAAGTGGAGATACCGATAAAGGTCGAGACTATTGTCCCCCTGGCAAATACACCGCGCATGATCACCTATCTCGGATTGGCCGACAGGGCGGTGGGCATAGGGGGGATGTCTTCCGATGATATCAGTCCGGTGACTGCATATGCTTACGCCAACAAGGAGCTGTGGGCAGATCTGCCTGTTGTCGGAACCGATTCCATGGGGGCAACGGACTATTACCCGGAAGAGATCATCAAGGCGAATCCCGATCTGATCCTGTGCTCCTATACCAGGGAGCTGGCCGATGAGATCCAGACCAAAACCGGCATCCCCGTTGTTGCTGTGCCCATGGGGACTCTGTTCGGGGAGGATTACGAGGCCGCGCTGCGCCTGCTGGCCGATGTGTGCGGGGTGCCGGAGCGGGCGGAGACGGTGATCGCCTTTATCAACGGTTGCCTGGAGGATCTCAAGGCGAGGACAGCGGAGATTCCGGAGAAGGATAAACCCTCGGTCCTGGGGGCGGCGGCAACCTTCAAGGGGTCGCATGGCATCGAAGGTGTCTATATCAAGTATACCGTCTTTGAGACGATCGGGGCCAACGATGTCACCGCCGACATCCCCGAAAAAGGCGGTGCCGTGCTGGTCGACAAAGAGAAGATCATTGACTGGGATCCCGAGTTTGTTTTCCTGGACAGCAGCGGCGTCGATATCGTGAGGACGGATTTCAGGGAGAACCCCGATTTTTATGCCCATCTCTCCGCGGTTAGGGATCGCAAGGTCTACCAGTATCCCAGCTCGACCTCCTACTATTCGAATGTGGAGATCCCCCTGGTTAACTGCTATTATGTGGGCACGATCGTCTTCCCGGAACAATTTGCCGATATTGATTTCGAGGAGAAAGCCAACGAGATATTTGAATTCTTCCTCGGTGCCAAAAATTACATTAAAGAGTTCGAAGCATCCGGGTCCGGCTACGGCAAAGTGACCCTCAAGGAGGACTGATGGAGGGTAAGCAGCAGATCACGCAACTGGAGGCCTACGCAACTTATGTCAAACGGAAGCAGCTTGTCTTCATCGCTGCGGTTCTGGCGACGGTTGGGGTAGCGCTTTACGCCGTCAGCGCCGGCTCGATGTCGATCCCGCTGCCGGAGGTGATCCGTGCTCTTCTCGGCAGGGGGGATCCGCGGACCCATACGGTAATCTGGAATATCCGGCTGACGCGGGTTACAGCTGCCATCCTGGTGGGCGGTTCGCTCTCGGTTTCCGGTGCTGTCATGCAGTGTGTTCTGCAGAACCCGCTGGCGTCGGCTTCGACGTTGGGGGTATCGCAAGGGGCCGCCTTCGGTGCGGCGCTGGGGATCATCGTCTTCGGCGGCGGGGTCGTGCAATCCGACTCTGCCGCCGCGGCGGTGGCCATCAGCAATCCCTATATCGTGACCGTCTGTGCCTTTGCCTGCGGTTCGTTCTCGACTCTGGTGATCATTGTTCTATCGCAGTTAAAGCGGGATCTGGGACCAGGCGGGCTCATCCTGGCCGGTGTTGCGCTGAGCTCGCTGTTTTCCGGCGGCACCGCCCTGCTCCAGTACTTCGCCGATGAGACCAAGATCGCCACGGTGGTCTTCTGGACCTTCGGCAACCTGGGCGCGGCGGGCTGGAAGGTGCTCTCCATCCTGGCGGTGGTATTTCTTATCGCCGTGGTCTATTTCATGCTCAACCGCTGGAATTACAATGCCATGGAAAGCGGGGCCGATACGGCCAAGAGTCTGGGGGTCAACACCAGAATGGTGATGCTGGCGGGCATGGGCATCGGGACGCTCACCGCTGCGGTGGCGGTCTCTTTTGTCGGTATAATCAGCTTTGTCGGGCTGGTGGCACCGCATATCATGCGCCGGTTTGTGGGCAATGACTACCGCTACCTGATCCCCTGCTCCGCCGCAGCGGGGGCGCTGCTGCTCATCCTGGCCGACAGCTTTGGCCGGCTGGTGATCGCGCCGGTCATTCTGCCCATCGGGGCGATCACTTCATTTTTGGGTGCGCCCATGTTCCTTTATCTTCTGTTCAGGGGGTTGGAGAGAAGTGGTTGAGGTTAAAGATATCACATTCACCTACAGACCGGGTACCGGAAACGTGCTGCAAGAGATCAGCTTTGCTCTGGAGCGGAATCAATCTGTTGCTATCCTGGGGAACAACGGGGCCGGCAAAAGCACCCTGCTCAAATGTATCAACCGGATCTGCGCTCCCCAGAGAGGCGAGGTGCTCATTGACGGCAGCAGCGTCTCGAAGATGACCAGAAACGAGATGGCCCGCAATATCTCCTATGTTGCACAGAATAATATGTCGCTCAACATGACGGTGTTCGATGCGATCCTGCTGGGGCGGAAGCCTTATATCACCTGGGATGCGACCGCGGAAGATATGGGCATCGTCTACAAGATCATCGAAAAGATGCAGCTGGCAGATTTCGCCCTGCGCAATGTCTCGGAGCTTTCCGGGGGAGAGAGGCAGAAGGTGATGCTGGCCAGGGCGCTGGCCCAGGAGCCGAAACTCTTGCTCCTTGACGAGCCCACGAGCAACCTTGATCCCCGGAATCAGCACGAAGTGCTCCGCATGGTCAAGGCAATCGCCCGGGAGCACAATATCGCGGTGGCAATTGTCATTCATGACCTCAACCTGGCGATCCGTTACTGTGACCGTTTCCTGTTCCTTAAAGATTCACGGCTCTTTTCCTTTGGTGGGCTGGAGAGCATGACCCCGGAAAATATCGAAGAGGTCTATCAGATCCATGTTCATATTATCGAGCATCGGGGTATCCCGGTGATCGTTCCCTTCCCCGATGTGGCGGTGGGGGGCAATTACACTGCTGAAGAGAGCATCGCTCTGATCTCGTGATGGTAAACGGAGTCGACGGTTGCCGGAATCCGGTAACAGGATCTGATTCCCGGATCCGGACCGCTCGATGAAGAAACAAGATTTATCCGGCCTGTTCGGAGGCTAGTTCAAGTTTGCTTCTTTGAAAGCACGGCTGAGCTCTGTTTTGAAAGCCGAATGCCGGGGATACCTGGCCCGGTAAAACTCCGGGAAGGCGCTGCTTTCATTCAGCCGATTCATATTGGCCAGAGTTTCGCTCATCGCCGCGATCAGTTCTGCTGCCTTGTAGTAGCTGTGGCGGTACCGGTTTGAAACAATTGCATCAACACGCTTGCCGATTTCGCGCTTGCACCAGTCCAGATAATATTTATGCTGCACTTTGCTTGGAACAATCTCCCCTTTGACCAGGTTCAGAACGGCCATAAATTGCTCGAATAGCTCGCCATTGCGGATATTGCTCCCGTTGGCGGCAGCAAAAGCATTTTCCCATTGTCGGTTGATGATCGTTTTATACCGGCCATTCTGCGAGAGCAGCTCCAGCAGGTAGATTACCACCAGGAATTTGGGATTATCACCGTAAGTCCAGCCCAGTGATCCTTCGCCTTTGCATCTTTCCAGAAGTTTCTCCTGCTCACCATTCAAGATCATGATCAGGGTGAGCAGGTTTTTGGAGATATGGGCTCGTTCCAACTCCTTGCTCAAGGAACCTTGCACTTCGGTTCCGTGTTCTTCGATCAATTGCCGGGTCCGGGTCTCTATTCTGGCGCGAACAGGCTCGAGGCAACCGCAATCGATCGCTCCCCGGTAGAGGGTGAGCAGACTTTTTGCCGATGGATTGGAGGAGAAACTTTCCCAGCAACCGTCCAGCAGCAGAGTATTGTCGTTCGCCTTTTTACCGATGCGGCAGATCTCTTCAGCGGCTTTTGCTCTGGCCCGGTAGTCCTCGGGGATCATCTTCAGTGCCTCCCTGGCGGCGGCCAGCACGGGCGCCGGGTCGCCCTTTTTTTTCAGCTCCTCGATCCAGTCCAGGAAAGCGTATGGGTGTTTGGCGGCATTTTCCCTGGCAAAGCGGGCAATGGC
>JAAZPS010000352.1 GCA_012797095.1 Bacillota bacterium
ACAATTCAAGCCTGACCCCGTTGTTGACAATGCGGCCGAACTTGTTATAATTATTCTGTCAGGAGCATCTGTTCTGCGGGGACGTAGCTCAGGGGGAGAGCGCTTGACTCACATTCAAGAGGTCGGAGGTTCAAAACCTCTCGTCCCCACCAGGGAAAACCCTGGGGCGCCAACGGCATCGCGGCGTTCCAGGGTTTCCATGATCAAGCGGTCGGATCTCACTCGGGCCGGTTGATTCATGGTGCAGCTCCTGCGATCAGGTCGGTGAACAGGCAAGCCGTCCTTTTTGCTGTTTGGCGCATCTGTCCCGAGGGTCCGGCAGTCCGCCCGGGATTTAAACGTATTGCCTGTAAAAGCAGGCGTTTGTGAATCGGGGACAGAATAATTACAGAGCTCTGAATTAGACGATGGGAGTGACCTGCAGATGCAATCGATCGATGAACTTTGTGTGAACACGATCCGTTTTCTTTCGGTGGAGGCCATTGAAAAAGCCAAGTCGGGCCATCCTGGACTGCCCCTGGGGGGGGCGGCGATGGCTTACGCCCTCTGGTCGGGCCAGTTAAAACATGATCCGGCGGTCCCAGATTGGCCCGACCGCGATCGTTTTGTCCTCTCGGCTGGACACGGCTCGATGCTGCTTTATGCACTGTTACATCTTTCCGGTTATGATCTCCCCCTTGAAGAGATCAAAAGCTTCAGGCAGTGGGGCAGCCGGACTCCGGGGCATCCCGAATACGGGGTTACTCCCGGGGTCGAGGTTACCACCGGGCCTCTCGGTCAGGGTTTTGCTGCTGCCGTGGGGATGGCCATTGCCGAGGTGCGCCTTGCCGCAGAGTTCAATCGGCCCGGTTATGCGGTGGTGGATCATTATACCTATATCTACGCCGGGGACGGCTGCATGATGGAAGGGATCACTTCCGAGGCGGCTTCGCTGGCCGGTCATCTGAAGCTGAACAAGCTGATCTGTCTTTACGATGATAACAGGATCACCATTGACGGCACCACCGAGATCACTTTTACCGAGGATGTGGGGAAACGGTTTGAAGCCTACGGCTGGCAGGTGCTCAGGGTGGAGCAGGGTAATGATACCGGTGCGGTCGCTGAAGCGATCGAAAAAGCCCGCCGGAGCGAACGGCCCACCTTGATCGCGGTCCGCACGGAGATCGGCTACGGGTCGCCGCAGAAGCAGGGGCGGCCGGAAGCGCACGGGGCCCCTCTCGGTGAAGAGGAGATTCGCCGGACCAAGGAGAATCTGGGTTGGCCCCTGGAGCCTTCTTTCCTGGTGCCCGATAAGGTCAAAACGCATTTTGCAGGTATCCGGAAAAAGCTGGCTGCGCAGAGGGGTTCGTGGGATCGGCTGATGGAGGCGTACCGCCTTGAATACCCGGAGCTGGCTTCGCGATGGGAAAGCTGGCATTCCCGGCAGCTTCCCGAAGCGCTGCTCGACGATCCCGCGCTGTGGTCATTCGAGAAGCCGGTGGCAACGCGGGTTGCTTCGGGTGAGGTGCTGCAGGTGCTGGCGAAACATCTGCCCAACCTGATCGGGGGCTCGGCTGATCTGAAGGGCTCCACCGGGAGCTATCTCCGGGAGCGGGGTGATTTCCAGGCGGTCAACCCGCAGGGCAGCAATATTGCTTTCGGCGTGCGCGAACACGCCATGGGCACGATCCTGGCCGGGATGGCCTTGCACGGCGGCCTGCGCCCGTTTGGTTCCACCTTCTTTGTCTTCTCCGATTATATGAAACCATCGCTAAGGCTGGCTGCGCTGATGGGGGCGCCGGTTATCTTTGTGTTTACACATGATAGTATTGCCGTCGGTGAAGACGGTCCCACGCATCAGCCGGTTGAACAGCTGGCCGGCTTGCGGGCCATTCCCGATCTCGATCTGCTCCGCCCGGCCGACGGTCGGGAGACGGCAGCAGCGTGGCTCCATGCTTTAAGCCGGACCGGAGGTCCCACAGCACTGGTGCTGACGCGTCAGGGTCTGCCCCTGCTGCCGGGTAGCGGCAGGGAAGCGCTGAAGGGGGCCTATGTGATCTCCCCGGAAAACAACGGTCCCGCCGATCTGATCATTATCGCCAGCGGTTCCGAGGTGTCCCTTGCTCTTCAAGCGGGGGCGCTGCTTGAAGAAAGGGGTTTCTCTGTCCGGGTTGTCAGCATGGTCAGCTGGGAGCTTTTCGAGAGGCAGGAGGAGAGCTACCGGAAGCAGATCTTGCCTGATGCCGTCGAAAATCGGTTGGTCGTGGAGGCGGCCTCTCCGATGGGCTGGGAACGTTACGCCGGTCGCCGGGGTTGTATCATCGGCCTGACCGGTTTTGGCGCCTCCGCGCCGGGTGCATTCCTGATGGAGAAGATGGGCTTCACCGTGGATCGGCTGGTTCGCCGGGCCGAAGAGATGCTCGAAAGGTAGAATCGGCAGGTACGCTGAACGAAGGCCGCAGGTGCCTTGATCCTGCCAGACTCCGGAAAGAAGATCAAGCCGGGGCCCGGGAATGCTAAAGCAGGTAGCCGTTGACAAATTCCTTCCCGGCTGCGTATGCAGATTTCAGCGCTGCCGGATCATCATCGATCTCACCTTTATGATCGAGGCCCTGCAGGCTGAGGCTGCCGCCGTAATTGTAGTTGATGCTGTGGAAAAACACTTTGGCAATGGCAACGGCATTATCGGCGAAATCAGCTCTTTGCAGGGCGCCGGTGCTGATAAGGTAGCCCGCCTTTCCCTCTTCCAGAAGAACAAAGGGTTTCTTCAAGCGGTACTTGGCCTGCCACCAGCACTGGAAGCGGTCCATGAATATCTTCAACTGTGCTGAAAGGGAGCCGAAATATATCGGGGTGGCCAGCACAAGGCCTTCCACCGCGGCCACTTTCTCGTAAAGCGGTTGCATCTTATCTTTGACGACACATCGGCCATCTTTGGCACAGAGTTCACAGCCCCGGCAGGGCTCCAGCCGGAGCTCCTGAAGGCGGATCAGCTCCACGGAGATACCTTTTTCCTCGGCGGCCAGGCAAAATGAACGCAGGGCCAGTTCACTATTTCCGTTGCGGCGCGGACTTGATGAAATCGCCAGTATATTGGTCATGGGATCACCTCTATGATCTATTCAACTGCAAAGCGCTTAACCCTGCTGTTCCCAGGTTATTCCCCCCTTGTTTTTCGGCGGCGGCGCGGATTTGGGATAAAGTCTAAAAGAAGCAAATGGAAAGATAACAGGAGCAATCCGCTCCAAACTCCTCGCGAAGCGGGCTGGCGCTGCTAACCGGAGCTTGC
>JAAZPS010000353.1 GCA_012797095.1 Bacillota bacterium
ATCTTCCGGGAGCCACCCGAGTATGGGCAGTGCGGTATGGCGGCGGATGTACTCGACCTCTGCAGTAGAGCGCAGCCGGTTCAGGAGCAGGCCGGTGCGGTGCCCGCGGATCGCCCTGGCAGCAACCTCGGCAATGGTCTCTGCAACGGCGATCCCCTTGGCCGACTGATCCGAGACCAGCAGCAGCAGATCGATCTGCTCGATCACCCGGCGGTTGACCTGCTCCACCCCTGCCTCGGCATCGATAACCGTGAAATCAAACTGTTTGGCCAGGATCTGGATGGATTCACGCAAAAATGAGTTCACCTGGCAGTAGCAGCCCTCTTCCTCCGGCCGCCCTACCGCCAAAAAGGCCAGATTGCTGTACTCGGAAAGTGATTCCAGCAGCTGAAAGTCAATGGAAGCGGCGACATTCAGCCTATCGGTTGCACCAGATTTCGCTGCATCGATGATCGCCTTGCGCAGATCGTCCACTGTTTTTTTCACCGGCAGCGATAGGGCCATGGAAAGACCGCCTCCCGGGTCGGCATCAACGGCCAGCCCGCGGAGCCCTGCCCGCTCCAGGACCAACCTGGAGAGAAGGGCCGATATGGTGGTCTTGCCCACGCCCCCTTTACCGCAGATACAGACAACACCTTTCACTGTAACTGGCGCTCCTTTCGCAACCGCTCCCGGATATCCCTGAGCGTGGTCACCTCGGCACAGACCTCGTTATATTCGCAATCCTCGCAATCAAAATTCATCTCCTCGTACATCTTGAGCAGCGCTTCGACGATCCCCTGGACCCTTTCAGCAATGGTCCGGAGCTGCTCCTGCGCCCCCGCTGCCCCGGTGATAAAAAGAATCTCCGCCGCGTCAACCCCTTTCAGGCCTTTCAAGTTTTTGATCAGGGTATTGCCGTAGCGGATCAGGTTGAATCCCTGCGCCATCGCCTCCTTGCTTACCCGGCACCAGATTTTTTGCCGATCCGGCCAGATCCGCGTGGAGACACCCTCGGGTCTGGTATCAAAGATTATATCTCTCAGCTCGCGGTAGGTTTCGTATTCGTCCTCGAACTGTCCCTTGATCAGGACAATCTGAATGAACGGTATCCTGGCCTCATCGACCTCGCCGAGATCCGGACCGATTAGAGAGATGCGGCCGTGCTCGAGCGCGGCGCTTTTTTCCCCGGTCCAGAGGATCAGGAACAGGGAGGCTGTTGAGCTGCCCAGCTCTATCTGCGTATCGTCCTGTAGAACGAGCGACTTCTTTTCCGGCCAGAGCATGAAACGGCTGTGCTCGAATTCGCGGAGCTCGCCGGCGGCCCGGGCGTGATCGCAATATGACAGGATCTGCTGCAGCGGTTCCCTGAACAGCCCCATCTTTATTCCTCCTGGCCGATCAGGGCAGCTCCGTAGGCAACCGTGAGCCGGGGATCTATGGGTAAGGGGCAATAGATCCCCTGGAGGCGCTCCTTTAGAATATTGACCACACTGGAGAAGCTGGCCACTCCCCCGGTGACGGTGAACCTCTCCACCGGGCCGATGCGCATCGCCTGGGAAACAATGATCCGGGCCATGGAATCACAGACACCGGCAATGATATCGGGAACCGCTTCGCCGAGGTTGACGTACGAGATAACCTCGCTTTCGGCGAAGACGGCACACTGGGTGCTCACCGGAACTTTTTTTCGTGACTTCTCGGCCACACTGTCAATATCCTCGATCGCCACGCCGAGGGCGGTGCCGATCACCTCGATGAATCGTCCGGAACCGGAGGCACATTTGTCATTGCGCATATAATTCAGGATATCCCCCGCAGGATCGCTCAGGATCGTGGAGATGCTCTGCCCACCGATATCGATGGCGAGCTCGGTATCGGGAAGCAGATGCCGGGTGGCCACGGCGACACAGGCAATATCGTCTTCACTGAAATCGGCCCGCTCGACCAGATCTTCACCCTGCCCCGAGCTGACGCAGCAGTTCACTTCATCCGGTGAAACCCCCGCCTCGCGGAGCAGCTCGTCGAGCATCCCCTCGATCTTCTGGGAGATATCGCCGACGGTCTCGCGGATGAGAGAAGCTGCAATTTGATCATCTTTCAACAGGACCGCCTTGGTAGAGATACTGCCAACATCTATCCCTAACGTGATCATTAGTTTGTTCCCCCCCCCAGTCCCCGGGCATACAGCGCTGCGCCCAGCGCACCGATGATCTGAGAATCTATATTGTAGGATAGCGTACGCATATTCAACGCTCTTTCCAGTTCCTTGCGCACTGCCGGATTTTTGGCCACCCCGCCGCTCATGGTGATCTCCTTTTCAACACCGACCCGGCGTACCAGGGCCATCACCCGGCCAGCCATGGTCCGGTTGATCCCGGCGGCGACATCGGCCAGGACAGCGCCCCTTTGCAGGTAATGATGGACTTCGGTTTCACAGAAGATACTGCAGCGGTTGCTCATCTCGATGACCTCTTTCGACCCGAAGGAGATCGGCCCCAGCTCCTCCATGGAGATGCCCAGGGTCCGGCTCATCACCTCGAGAAAGC
>JAAZPS010000354.1 GCA_012797095.1 Bacillota bacterium
TCAGCTGGTGGAGACCTTTTTAAGAAAAGCGAGCCCCACCCTTTACCAGGGGCTGGGGATCTACCTGCCCCTGATCACGACCAATTGTGCTGTTCTGGCAGTGGCGCTCCTGGCGGTGCGGCAGGAATTCACCCTGCTTGAATCGGTGGTCTTCGGAATTGCTGCATCGCTCGGTTTCTGGATGGCCCTGGTGATCATGTCCGGAATCAGGGAAAGGCTTGATCTGACGAAAGTGCCCGGGCCGCTGCAGGGGACCGCGATCACCTTGATCACTGCGGGGATCCTCTCGCTGGCTTTCATGGGGTTTAAGGGAATGCTAACGTTTTAGCGGCGATGGAGCGAAGATCTGCTGCCGATCTAGTACAATGGGGTGAAAAGAAATGCAAATACTGTATGCTGTTCTCACCTTGGGAGGGGTGGGGATATTCTTCGGTCTTCTCCTGGGGTTGGCGGCCCGTTTCTTTGCCGTACCCACGGATCCGCGCATCGAAGCGGTTCGCGAAGCTCTTCCCGGCGCCAACTGCGGTGCCTGTGTTTTTGCCGGGTGCAATCAATATGCCGAAGCGATTGTTGAGGGGAAGGCTCCGTTGAATGCCTGTATCCCCGGCGGAAGCATGGCCGCCGAAGCGATCGCTGCCATCATGGGGCAGGAAGTGGAGGCGGTAAAACCGATGGTGGCGGCGGTCTTCTGCCGCGGCGATCGGCGGCTGGCCCGGGATCATTTCATCTATCACGGGGTTTCTGACTGCGAATACGCCCAGCAGTACCATGGCGGTTTCAAAGCCTGTCCCGACGGCTGCCTCGGTCTGGGCAACTGTGTGCGGGCCTGCCCTTTCGAAGCTATCACCATGGGTCCGGAGGGGCTGCCGCTGGTTGACGAGGATAGATGCAGTGGCTGCGGTCTCTGCCTCGAGGCCTGCCCCCGCGATATCATCCGGCTCATACCGCGGGAGAATCGCGGCCACCTGGTCAGATGCAGCTCCCAGGAGCGGGGCAAGAAGGTCAGCGCGATCTGCGAGGTCGGCTGTACCGGCTGCCGGGCCTGTGTCAGGGTCTGCCCCCGCGAGGCGATCACCATGGAGGGAAATCTGGCGGTGATCGATCTTGAAAAATGCGATGACTGCGGTCTCTGTCTGGAAAAATGTCGCTTCAATGCTATCGAACCCCGCCGGGCCGGAGCTGCCGGCCGGGTTGAAACGGAGGCCGCCACCGCTTGAGATCAAAGCGCTTGATGGAGCTATTTTTCGCCCGAACCTGCTCCTGTCGCCAGAGCAGGGAAAAGGCAGGGCGGTTCCCTGCGGGTGAGCCCGGGAATTAAACCTGTTATTTCCCTGTTCATTTAAGCGCGGTGGTGTTATATTTGTTCTCGGGATCGATCATGCAAGAGAAAAGAGAGATATCATGGCCCGGGCCGATCAACGGAAAAAAGCTCTGGGGAAAAAACCGGTGCTGTGGCGGAAACAACACGGGGTGCTGATCGCTGCTGCGGTCGTCGTTCTGGCTGCTGCCGTTCTCCTCGGCGGCTGCAGCACCGCCGGGGGGAAATTGTTCGGTTACAGCGAGCTGCTCATGGATACCGATATTGAGCTGCAGTTTTACTGCCGCAGCTCCGGGGAATCCCGGCGGGTAAAACAGGCCCTTTTCAATGAGATGGGGCGGCTGGAGCAGCTGCTCAGCTGCAGTGATCCCGGAAGTGAGGTGTCCGCGATCAACCGTGCTGCCGGGAAGGAGCCAGTCCCGGTCAGCCCGGAGACCGCTGCGGTGATCCGGAAAGCCCTGGAATGCAGCTCCATCAGCAGCGGCGCTTTTGATCCGACCATCGCCCCCCTGCTGGAGCGGTGGGGTTTTCGGGAGGGGCGCTACCGGATCCCCCCTCCGGAGGAGCTGGCGCAGTTCCGGGCAGTGGTCGATTACCGACTCCTCGAGGCCAAAGATGGGGCGATCTATCTGCCCCGGGCCGGGATGGCCCTGGATCTGGGCGGCATTGCCAAGGGCTATATTGTCGACCGGGGGCTGGATCTGCTTGCGGAGGCCGGAATCAGCCATGCCCTGATCAATGCCGGCGGGGATGTCGGTATTCTCGGGCCGAAGGCGGACGGCTCGTCCTGGAGGGTCGGTCTGAAACACCCGCGCGGCGGCGGGATCATTGCGGTGATCCCCCGGGATAAAAGGGGGGCTATCGTCACTTCCGGTGACTACGAACGATTTTTTGAGGAGGATGGGGTGCGCTATCAGCACATTCTCGATCCCCGGACCGGGATGCCCGCCTCTGCCCTGCTCAGTGTGACCGTGGTTGCACCGACAGCGGTGGAAGCCGATGCTCTTTCAACCGCCCTCTTTGTGCTCGGCCCGCAGCGCGGTCTGGCCCTGGTGGAGAACCTGCCGGAAGTGGAGGCGGTGATGATCACCCCGCAGCTGGAGCTGTTGATCTCCAGCGGCCTGCGCGGTCTGGTCGAACGCTCCGGGGAATAACGCCGGATCCGACGAAGGAGGGTCTTTGCGCGAACCGTCTTCGGAGTTTTTTTCAGGGAGACCATTTTTACAGTGGAAAGGGACCAACCGTTTTTTCGCTTGAACAGGGGTGCTGAAGATGAAACCTGACCTATTCAAGTTGACCAATCTGGCGGTGCTGGTCACCTTTGCGGTGGTAATCCATACCGTTGAGGCGGCCCTGCCCCTGCCGATGCCGGTTCCGGGAGTGCGTCTGGGGCTGGCAAATATGATCACCTTGCTGGCGATTCTCCTTTACGGGGCGCGCAGCGGTCTGGTTGTGGCGGTGCTGCGGACCGTTATCGGCAGCCTTATCGGCGGCACCTTTTTGGGGTTTGGTTTCTGGTTGGGCCTGGCAGGCGGGATTACCTGCACCGCGGTGATGGCACTGGCTGCTCTCCTGATGAAGAAGGGGTATCTCAGCATCATCTCGGTCAGTGTGCTCGGGGCCGCCGCTCACAATCTGGCCCAGATCGCAGTTGCCGCGGCCGCTATCGGCAGCGCGGCTCTGTTGAGGGGTTACCTGCCCCTGCTCTTGCTGCTGGCCGTGCCGACCGGTTTTTTTACCGGGTTGGCTACATTCTATCTTGAAGGGGTCACCAGGCGGGCGCTTCGTCAGGCCGGAGAGGGCGGTGCTGCCGGATGAAGCTGCTTCTTGCCTCGGCCTCTCCCCGCAGGGCGGCGCTGCTCGGGCAGGTGGGGATACCGTTTGAGATTGTTGAAAGCGGCCTGCTTGCCGAGAGCAGGCCCCGGGGGTCGGTTCCGGCGGAGGCGGCGGTGCAGCTGGCGCTGGAGAAAGCGCGACTGGCGGCAGCTGCAGTGGAACGGGGAATTGTTCTCGGTGCCGACACGATCGTTCTGCACCAAGGTGAGATCCTGGGAAAGCCCCGGGATCGCGATGAGGCCTGCCGGATGCTCGAACGTCTCAGCGGCGAAGAGCATCTGGTGATCACCGGGATCGCCCTGA
>JAAZPS010000051.1 GCA_012797095.1 Bacillota bacterium
ATACTGCAGGTTGGTCCTCAGGGTACGGTACGCTTCGGCGGCCGGTGAACGGGAGGTGCCAGTGACCAGCAATCTTTTTGTGTTTTTGAGTTTCTCTTTCAACTATTCTTCCTCCATGACAGGGATCGTCCCCAGGACGGTCAGTCCGAGGAGATCCTGGATATCGGCGCTGCTTTTGACGGTCTGATCGAGATAGTGCTGCAGCAGGGCGATCCCGACGGCGAGCATCAGGCCGAGCACGGCGGCGACGGCCACATTGAGCTTCAGGCGGGGGCTGACCGGCACGGTAGGGACCGCGGCCAGATCGATCAGGCTGACATTGTCCACACTCATGATCTCGGTGATCTCGTCCATGAAGGTGCGGGCGATCTGGTTGCTGATCCGGGCAGCCTGGTAGGGATCGCTGTCGGTGACATCGATGGTGATGATCTCGGTATTTTTCACCGCGTCAACCTTGACCCTGTTTTTCAGCTCACCGGCGCTGAACGGCAGATCGAGCGCCTGGATCACCTTGCCGAGGACGCGGCGGCTGTGAACAACTATCTGGTAGGTATCGGCCAGCTGGCGGCTGACCTGGATATCCTGGTAAAGGATCTTTTCCGCTTCCACCGGCTTCATCACCATGAGACTGGCCGAGGCGACATACTGGGGTGTAAGCAGAAATTGGCTCACCGCGCCGCTGATCGCGGCGGCAAGCAGGGTCAGCAAGATGATCATCTTCCATCGTTTGAGCAGGATATGCCAGAGTTCTAGTAGATCCAGTTCTTCTTCCATTGAGTAGCCTCCGTTTTCAGATAGACAGTCGGGCCAGCTTTCAGCCGGCCCGGACGGGCCGGCGCCGGCTCGGTCAGACAGACCTCTTCACCGCGCAGCAGCCGCAGGGGGTTCTCCCGGAGCAGGGTATCAACGTACCCTTGACCGAACGTCCGTTTCAACCGCCGCAGTGCCGGGGCGGTCCGGGCCAGTCGCCGGCCGGCGCTGTGGGCGTCGGTAGCCAGAAAGTGGACCAGGCCACGGGTGAGCAGCTGCCAGGAGGTGCGCTCGATCGCCCGGCCCATCAGGCCGGTCAGGCTGCTCAGGGTCAGCTGCAAAAAGACCCCCCTGGCGACCAATGCGGCGAGGGCGTCGGGATCCTTCTGGAAGACCCGGACCCTTTCCGGATGCGCCAGGACGGGTTCGTACCCGTGCGCCTTCAGCTTGAAGAGCAGCTCCCCGGTATAGGGGGGGAGCTCCTGGAAGAGCGGCAGCTCCACCAGCAGGTACGGACTGCGGTTCAGGGTGAGGACCTGTCCCTGCTTGACCCTTTCGAGCAGCTGCGGCTCCAGAACCGTCTCCGCACCGGGCAGCACCTGCAGCGGGATCCGCTGCTCCTCGAGAGCGGCGGTCAGAAGACGACCGGCCCCGAGGATCGTCTCCACCGGGGGGTTCCCCTCAAAAGAATGCGGCGTGGCGATAACCGTATCGAAGCCCTGCTTGACCAGCGCCCGGGCCAGCATCAGAGAGCCCCCCAGATCCGGGGGCCCGTCTTCGTCAATTTCCGGCAAGATATGATTATGTATATCGATATAGCTGTTCATCTTTTATAGCTTAGGAACCTTTTTAAGAAAATGTTTAATATTTTACCTTTCGACATTTTGGAGAAATATCCTTCTTCCGGAAGCCCGATTGTTTTCCTGCTATTCCCGCATCATGATATACCTGACAGTTGGTTACAGTTTCTGGAATGGATACTCATAAAATATGGAGGCAGCGGTGTTAACAAGTTATGTTCACCGGAAAGGAGGCATATTTAAAAAATAGGGGCATATAGGTAATGGTTTGGGCTGAATACCAATAATAGTAATCCACACTCTCCACAGGGTTATCCACAGGTCTTCCATCTATAATGACACTTTTCGACGAATTTTCCACAGTAATTG
>JAAZPS010000355.1 GCA_012797095.1 Bacillota bacterium
AAACAGCGGCGTTCCGAACAGCAGCAGCAGGATCCCCAGCAGCAGGAAGAGGTAAAGCACCCCTTCGCCGATAGTCTGGGGCAGCAGGCCCGGTTTCTCGGGCTTAACATCGGTATCCCCGGGCTCCAGACCCGGTTCTTCAGGCTCCACGATAACTTCCTCGCTGGCCTGCGCTGAAAAGATCCACTGAACGGAGGCACTCTTACCCTGGTATTCGTTACCCGTTTCCGGACCGGGTAGATGCACCGTCACCAGCAGCTCGCCGCTTTCACCTGGCTCGAAGCGACCCAGATAGATCGCCTCCGCGGCAAAACCCTCCACCGGACCCTGGTAAAGAAGCTTATCGCCGTAGTTAACCCTCAGCTCCATCACCTCGAAGAGGCTGGGCTCATCGGCTGTGATCTCGCCTGCCCGGATCCAGAGATGGTACCACCGTGAATAATCATTTCTCAGATTAACGGTGGCGGCCCGGGTATCCCCCGGATTCATATTCTCCAGGTCGAAAAGGCTGCCCCCTGCCGGGGTCAGCACCAGACCCTCCTCCGCTCCGATCACCTCGATCCCGGCCGCCAGAGCCGGTAGAGCCGTCAACAGAAGTGCCAGTGCCATCATCAGGGTCATAGAGATTTTCACCATATTCTTCAAACGTGTCCCTCCCTTCCTGTAGGAGGTCGCTATATTTTTCTTCCGGGCCCAGCCCGAATATCACCGGGTATCCCGGACAGGGCAGGCCACAGAAGGTAAAGCTCCCACCATAACAAGGAGCTATTTCAACATCGCTCAAGGAGCAGACCACACTTGCACGCCTGCCGGCAGTGCGTCAAGCCCCCAGGCATCCTTGTAGGCCTCATGCGAAGCCTGCACTGCCTCGGCGTTGACCACGATCTGCAGCACCTTGCCCTGGTAGCGGTCATCGGTCTCATCAGCCAGGGTTACCGAGTTCAGCAGCAGCGAGGTTTCACCCCCGGCGGCAAGGATGCTCTTGTAATAGTACCAGCCCCCGCCTTGCGCCGGGAAGTCAACGTAGACCCAGTTAGATTCGTTCCAGTTAAGTGTAACATTATCAACCGGCAGGCCCGGCTCGGCAACAAACTGACCATCGTCCTCGGAGCCCCATAGCGGGGTCAGGGAGACCCGGACATAGGTTGCCTTGCTGCCTTTACTTTTTACCTTGACCTCTTTCGTGGTTACGGTTCCCGGAGCCCAGTCGATGACCGGTGTATAATTTTCAACAATCTCCACCTCAACCGTTCCGGCGGTAAAGGTGTTGACCGCTTCATCCCTGGCTGTGAACCAGGCCCAGGTGCCTGCCGTCAGCAGCGCGATCAGGGTTAAAACAAGCAATCCGATCAAAACAGTTCTTTTCATTTAGCGTTCCCCTCCTTTGGGGGGGTGGGTGAAATCGATCCGGGCCGGGCCCGAAGGCCCGGCCGCTAACCTTGACATTGTGCTTTATTAAAATTCCTCGTCCCAGGGCAGCTTAGTAAGACTCCAAACATCTTTGTACGCATCGTTGGAAGCCTGTACCGCTTCTGCCTTGACCTCGAGTTTGAAGGTTTTGCCCTGATATTCGTTGCCTGTAACCGCTCCACCGAGACATACTGTTTCGATCAGTTTTGAAGTCGTATTTTCTGCTTCTAAGACGCCCTTGTAGTAGTACCAGCCGTCTTCACCAAGCCACCAATCTTCTCCGATATCATAAGTCACGTTATTTGTTGACAGGTTTAGCAGTTCTTCTCCTACTTCATCATACCATCCAGCAGTCAGCTTCACCCGAACATATGCTTTCTTGCTGCCAGTATTCTCAACATAGACCACCTTATCGGTGCAATCGCCCGGGTTCCAGTTTGTAATCCCACCTTCAGCAAACTCGTCATGCAGCACAATCTCCACCGTTCCCGCTTTGAACGTATTCGTTACCGGCTCAGCGGTAGCGGTAAACCAAGCCCAGGTGCCTACTGCCAGCAGGGCTACCAGAGCGACGACGGATAGGCCGATCAGTAATTTCTTTTTCATTTACTTTCTCCTCCTTGATGACATGCTGGTTTTTGTTTCTTTATCGGGTTCCCCCGGGAAAACACTGTATCCAACGCTTCAGGGCCAACACCTGTCTATTCGGCTGTCACCTCCTTGCTGGCATTATGCTTTCGCCCTTTTTTTTCACCGCTAGATCTGCGGATCAGCCCGGCAGCGATGAGCAGCGCTGCCAGAGCGAGCAGAGCCAACAGTCCCTCCCGGCTGCGGGTGTAGGCGAGCAGGTAACCGGCGTAGGGCAGGGTGAAGACCACCCGTCCCACCAACCGCTCCGCCGGCACCGGCGCCGGATCAAGGACGCTGTTGGCGTCTCCTTTCGTGTAAAAGAACAGACTGTTGGCGGTATCCAGATGATCGACCCGGTGTGTGACCAGGCTGCTGCTGTTCGCACCGCGGAAGGTGATGATATCCTTCGGCTGAACCGCTTCCGCCGCCAGAGGCTGCACCACCACGATGCTGCCCACCTTCACCGCCGGCTCCATGCTGCCGCTGAGGACAATACAGATGCGGTGGCCGGCGATGCTTGGCTCGCCGCCTTCCAGCCTGCTCTGCAGCAGGACGAAGGCCAGCAGCAAGGCCACGGTAATCAGGAGCACCAGGATGGTGTTGCTGATGATGGCACCTGCTTTTTCCCACCGGTTTCCAGTCATTCAGTGACCCGCCTTTCCGATTCTGACTCAACAACGCTGTCTTACTTTTTCTGCAACGCCCCCGACCTGCCGGACGCCAACGAAGATGCGGAGATCCTTCGCTGCGCTCAGGATGACAAGGTTAGACGCGCTCAGGATGACAAGGCTAGACGCGCTCAGGTTAACTTTTCAGATCTGCCTCCAGGTGAACGGTACTTCCCTGGCAACCTGGAGCCTGCTCTCAAATAACGATCAGAATCTGTTTCTGGTAAACGATTACCAATTTCCTATCACCTTGAAGGTGTTGGTCTTTTCATCATCATCCCTGAACCAGGGCTCGTCCACCTTCTTGTTGGTAACGGTAACATTAACTACTGCCGTGGGATTCCCCGCAGTAAAGGTCACCGTTAACGGATTTATCCCAACGGACTCGTAACCCATGGGGACCACTTCGCGGATGGTATATGTACCCGTACCCAATCCGGTGATGGTTGCTATCTCTCCATTTGCCAGCAGTACGCTCCAAACTTGACTGCTGCCCTCTTTTATCAGATAGATGGCGAAGCGCTTATTGTTGCTATCGCCGCCCTGAACCGACTTGGTTATCTTGATGACACCTTCGCCTTCAATCTTCACCTTGGGGACGTCGAAATATTTCTTTGCATTCTGGTCATTGATATTTTTGTAATCCACAAAGGTATCCTTGTTCGTCGGGTAAAGCACACCGCTTTGGGCAGATGCGTCTATCTGCACGATATAGCTCATCGTTGCCGGTTGACCTTCGCTGACAGTAAAACCCGACCAGGTTATCGTTTTGGACTGTGGATCGTAGACTGCAGTGCCCCGGTTAACCGTGATGACGGGTCCTTCTTCGGGTATGATCGAGAACATACATCCCAATGGATCAGTGACTTTGGCGTTTCTGGCAGCGGCAATATCGGAGATACTACCGGCGATATCCTGGAAAATGGCTTCCAGGTCATCTTCGGTTGCTTCGTAGGAATTGCCCAGGGCGATCCGGTTCAGGATATCCTGGCCGTCATCACCGGCGTAGAGCCCTACGGAATAGATGGTGTAACCTGCATCCCCGGCAAATCTGGATTCAGCGATGGCACTGTGACCGTGGTGGTAGTGGTAAGTATTGGCTATTCCAGATATTCTAGTGGTTAGGGAGCTTCCACCACCAAATGTTTCGCTGTAATTGTATACGGATTCGCTCAGGTCATCCCTTGTATGCCATGTACTCCAAAAAAGACCTGATGCTACCTTTGTAAAATAGTTTTCATTGAGGTTGTTTTTTATGTTTTTAATTTCGTAGCTGTAAGTGGGCTCGCCGTCACTTAGCAGGACAATACTCTTGTTATCCGCTGTGCTGCTTTCAAGAAGCAATCGAGCTTGCCTTAAACCGGCCTGGGTGAAGGTGCCACCGTCGGCGGTAAGGTCGTCAATGACATCAAGCAAATCCTGTTTACCGGAAGCATCC
>JAAZPS010000356.1 GCA_012797095.1 Bacillota bacterium
GCCAAGCGGTCTGATTCTCTGCGGGGCGGCCCTGCTGCCGGCTATGCTGCTGCAGCCCCTGGCGGGCCGGGAAGAGCCCCTTTACTGGGCCGTACTGGGCTGGGGCATCACTCTGCTGCTGCTGCTCGACACCCTGGCCGGCGCACCCCTGCAGCAGCTCTCCCTGTTCAGCTATGATCCGGTGGGCGGCGCCCGTTATTACGGGATGGGTAACGAGTACATGGGGGTGCTCATCGGGGCGGCTCTGCTGGGGACGGTGTCGCTGGCTGCCCTTACCGCCGGGACACCCGTGCGCTCCGGGGATAGAGCGGCCCCGGTAAAAGAGAGGGCGCTTTCGCTGATTGCCCCGGCGATCCTGCTTCTCTACAGCATCATCATATTCGTGCTGGCCGCGCCCGAATTCGGAGCCAACCTGGGCGGCTGCCTCACCGCGGCGGCGACTTTCGGGGTCTCCTGGGCGGGACTTTTCGGAACGTCGGGGAGGCCGGGTCGTTCGGGAAAAGGGGCGCTGTGGAGCGTGTTTCTTTTTCTCCTCGCCGCGGCAGGATTGCTCTGGCTGCTCAATATGCATCGTTCCGGCACGCTGCCCTCGCATGTGGGCCATTTTGGCGAGCTGCTCCGCAGGCGCGGTCTGGCGGGGTTGCAGGAGACCGCCCTGCGTAAGCTGGCGATGAATCTGAGGCTGATCCGTTACTCCATCTGGAGCCGGGCTTTTATCACCCTGGTGGGGCTCAGTATCATCCTTTCGCTCTATCCGGGCGGCTTGCTGAAGCGGCTTCGCCGCGAACAGCCCTACCTGGTAGTCGGTGCGGGTGCCGCCCTGGCCGGTGCTGCCACTGCCCTGCTGACGAATGATTCGGGGGTGGTCGCTGCGGCCACGCTGCTGCTTTACGCGGTTCCCCCGGTACTGCTTGCGGTCATGCAAAAAAATCTTCGTCGAGGGCAGGCTTAAACTACAGCGGGGCAGGATTAGCCGCACTTTGATGGAATAGCTATCCAGTGGGCTTTTAAAGGAGGAGGTTTTCGATTTGGAACAACAAGGTTGCGTCACCCGGCTGCCGAACGGTATCCGGTTAACCTTTATTCCGGCGGAAAAATTCAAGACGATCAGTCTGGCGCTTTTCATCCACCAGGAGCTGGCCGCCGATAAGGCTGCTCTGACGGCACTGCTGCCTTCGGTTCTGGAGCGGGGCAGCCGCCGCTACCCCGATAACCTGACCCTGCAGCGCGAACTGGAACGGCTTTACGGCGCCGCAATGTCCGCGGATGTGCAGAAGAAGGGGGAGCGCCATCTCATCTCCTGCTCGCTGGAGATGATGCACGGAAAATATGTCGGCGAGGGTGAGGAGATGCTGCGCCGGGGTCTTGCCATCGTCGGCGGAATTATCGGCGATCCCCTGGTAGTGAACGGCGGTTTCAAGGAGGAATATGTGGAGCAGGAAAAAGAGCAGCTCGAGAAGATCATCAAGGGTCTGATCAACAACAAATCGCTCTACGCTGTCGAAAAATGTCTTCAGAGCATGTGCGCCGAAGAGAGATTCGGTGTATTCAAATACGGGCGGCTGGAGGACCTTGCCGGGATCGATCCGGGCTCCCTCTGGCGCTACTACCGGGAGGTTCTCTCCGGCAATCCCGTCGAGCTCTACGTGGTCGGCGATCTCGAGCCGGCCCGCGTCGAGGAGGCGGCCCGGGAGATGCTCTATTTCAGCCGCAGGCCGCAGGAGAAGGCCCTGCCGGAGACGGAGGTTTACTTCGAGCCTGCCGAAACAAGGTTTGTTCAGGAGAGGATGCCGGTAAGCCAGGCCAAGCTGGTCCTCGGTTACCGGACCAATATCGCCTATGATGACCCCCTTTACTTTGCGTTGCTCCTCTACAGCGGTATTCTGGGGGGCTTTCCCCATTCAAAACTATTTCTCAATGTGCGCGAGAAGGCCAGCCTGGCCTACTACGCCTATTCCCGGCTGGCAAAGCACAAAGGGATCATGGTCATTGCCGCCGGTATCGACGGGGCCGACTACGAGCAGGCCCGGGAGATCATCGAAAAGCAGGTTGAAGAGATGGCCCGGGGCCGTATCAGCGACTCCGAGCTGGAGAACACCCGCCGCGGCCTGATCAATGGGCTGCGGCTCCAGGAAGATAACCCCTACCAGTATATCAGCCGCCATCTGGACGGGGAGATCGGCGGTAAAAGTTACAGCCCCGCCGGGATGATCCGGGCCCTCGAGGAGACCGGCAGGGACGAGATCAGGGCGGCGGCAGAGAAGATCCGGCTGGATACGGTCTACCTGCTGCAAAATGAGGAAGGGGTGCAGCCTGATGCCCACTGAAAACAGCAAAAAGATGCGTGAATTTGTCGAGCTGCAGGAGACTCTGTTCTGCTACCGGATCGATCCGGGGCTGCAGCTCTATATCCTGCCGAAGGCGGGATACGAGAACAAGTATGCTGCTTTCTCCACCAATTTTGGCTCCATCGACAACCATTTCCGGATTGACGGAGATGGCGAGACGGTTAAACTGCCTGAGGGGGTTGCCCATTTTCTGGAGCACAAGCTCTTCGAAGATGAGCGGGGCAATGTTTTTGATCGCTTTGCCGCTTACGGGGCCTCCTCCAATGCCTTTACCCCCTTTACCCATACCACCTATCTTTTCTCGACAACGGATCACTTTTCCGAATGCCTGGAGCTGCTGCTCGACTTTGTCCAGGAGCCCTACTTCACCGAAGAATCGGTGAGCAAGGAGCAGGGGATCATCGCACAGGAGATCCGCATGTACGAGGACAATCCCGGCTGGCGGGTCTTCTTTGACCTGCTGCAGTCGCTTTACCGGCAGCACCCGGTGCGCGAGGATATCGCCGGTACGGTGGAAAGCATCTCCCGGATCACCCCGGAGCTGCTGTATCAATGTTACCGCCGTTTCTACCACCCCAGCAATATGGCTCTCTTTGTGGTGGGCGATCTTGATCCCGATCAGATCTGGCGGCAGGTCGAGGAGAATATCGCCCGGCGAGGCTACCGGGAGCTCGGCGAGATCATCCGCCTCTACCCCGAAGAACCGGAAACGGTGGCGCGGCCGCGCATCACCCGTGAAATGATTGTCTCGGAGCCGCTTTTCAATCTTGGGTTCAAGGACGCGGCAGCGGCGCAGTTCAAGGGAAAGGCCCTGCTGCGCCGCGAAAGCGCTGCAGAGCTCTTGCTCGACATCATTTTCGGTCCCAGCGAGCCGCTCTTCAACGAGCTCTACGAGGAAGCGCTGATCGATGACCGCTTCGATGCCGGCTACACGGCCGAATCAAGCTACGGCTACGCCCTTATCGGTGGGGCTACCAGGGAGCCGGAGCAGCTTTACGATCGGATCATGGATGCGATCGCGGAGGCCAAACGGAACGGCCTGAGCGGTGAAGCATTCGAGCGGCACCGGCGCGATCGTCTCGGCAGGTTCATGCGCCGGTTCAACTCGCTGGAATATATTGCCCACAACTACCTGGCCTACCGCTTCCGCGGCAGCGATCTGTTCGACTATCCGGCGGTGCTGCAGCAGATCGAGCTGGAGGAGATCCAGGCGCTGCTCGAAGAGATCCTTGTTCCCGAGAGGCATGCCGTCTCGATCATCCTTCCCGCCAATTCCGGCGGCGCCGCCAAGTGAGTCGGGACGGTCTGAACCGGTACCATCCTCCACGGGGGGACAGACCTTCCAGGGGGCATCGCTTGTGAACCGGCGGGTAGTTGAGAGTGGTGTTCACTTCGCCGGATAGGAAAGCCGCGGCCGGGCAATTCCCGGCCGCGGCTGGATCCGTCAGTTGAGACCGGGGTTCAATCGAGGCGGTTAACGCATTCGCCGCAGAAGCGGGTTCCGGAGGGACTTCTCGCACCGCAGCGTTCACACATTTCAGCAGTGTCAGCGAGGCCCCGCAATTGTTGCAGAATTTACCATCCCCCGAGGGTTTGCCGCACTGGGGGCAGAGCGTCTGCTTGCTTTCTATCTCACCGTGAAAAACCTGTGTCCCCCTGGCCCCCTCCTGCTCATTCCAATCATTTTCGCAAAGCCACAGGAGAAGATTTGGTATTCAACACCCGCTAAATATATCCTTGCTGCTTTCAAAATAAATGAACCCGGAAAAAATTTAAAAATATTTGCCAGCTGGTGTAAAAGGGATTACAATGATGGGAGCAACTGTGCACAATTTTGTGCACATAAAATTGGGAGGTCGACGATGCATCCATTTACCGAGTATCTTAACCCTTACCTGGGCGAATTGCTGCAAAATATCGCTCTGGATAAGGCCTTTGTCAGGGGAGAAGGCTGCTATCTTTATGACAGTCAGGACAACTGTTACCTTGATTGTATCGCTGCTTACGGGGCCCTACCCTTTGGGCATAACCCGGCTGCTGTCTGGGAGGCTGTGGCCGGAATGCGTGCTGCCAGGGAGCCGAACTTTGTCCAACCTTCGTCCCTTGAGGCGGCCGGCGAGCTGGCGCGGCGGCTGGTGGAGCTGGCCCCGCCGGGGCTGCGCTATGTCACCTTTACCAATAGCGGCGCCGAGGCGGTGGAAGCGGCGCTGAAGCTCTGCCGCTCCGCCACGGGGCGCCGGGGGATCCTCGCTGCGGAGAACAGCTTTCACGGGAAGACCCTCGGGGCGCTCTCTGCCACCGGCAATCCTGCCTACCAGGCCCCTTTCGGGGCCCCACTGGAGGGATTCGGTTTTGTCAAATACGGTGATCTGGCCGCCCTGGAAGAGAAACTCTCCCGGGCGCCCCGGGAGTACGCCGCCTTCATCGTCGAGCCGATCCAGGGGGAGGGCGGGATCGTGGTGCCGCCGCGGGGATACCTGGCCGGCGCCGCGGAGATCTGCTCCCGCCGCGGGGTCCTTCTGGTGGTGGATGAGATCCAGACCGGCCTGGGCCGGACGGGACGTCTGTTTGCCTGCGAGGAGGAAGGGGTCACTCCCGACCTGCTGCTGCTGGCCAAAGCCCTTGGCGGCGGCCTGCTGCCCATCGGTGCCTGCCTCAGCACCGCGAGGGTCTACAACGCCGATTTTGCCCTGAAGCACTCATCCACCTTTGCCGGCAATTCCCTGGCCTGCCGTGTGGCTCTCCGGGTACTGGAGCTGCTGACCGCGAACGAAGGTGCCCTGCTCCACTCGGTGAATGAGCAAGGCATCCTGCTGCTGGAAGGGTTGACGGCCCTGCAGGCCCGCTATCCGCAGATCCTCAGCGCCGTGCGGGGGAGGGGGCTGATGCTCGGTCTGGAATTCAGCGCCGGCGGAGATCATTTCACCGGCAGCATGCTTGATATTGTCGCCAGGCAGGAGCTGCTCGCCCCGGCTGTATCCGC
>JAAZPS010000357.1 GCA_012797095.1 Bacillota bacterium
CTGCAGGCGGTGTTCAAAGATGATGATCGCGGTGTTCTCTTCACGGCGCAGTTTCTCCACCACGGCCAGCACTTCACGGCAGCCGCGGGGATCAAGGTTGGCTGTCGGTTCATCGAGGATAAAAAGCTGCGGCCGCATCGCCAGCGCCCCGGCAATGGCAACTCGCTGTTTTTCACCCCCGGAGAGGGTATGGAGGGATCTTTCCCTTAGATCGGAAATCCCCGCTGCAGCGAGAGCCCACTCGAGGCGCCGGGCGATCTCCGGAACTGGCAGACCCAGATTCTCCGGACCGAAAGCAACCTCCTCGGCAACATGCAGCGTGCACAGCTGGGCCTCGGGATCCTGCTGCACCAGCCCGGCGATGCCGGCCAGTTCACCTGCCGCGGCGGAGCGGGTATCCCGCCCCCCGATAAGCGCCCTTCCCTCCATGGTTCCGTCAAAACTATGGGGAATAAAACCGGTCAGGCAGAATGAAAGGGTGGACTTGCCGCAACCGCTGGGCCCGGTCAAGACAACAAATTCCCCCGGGTGCACGGTCAGCTCGATATCCTTCAGAGCCGGTTCCAGCGATCCGGCGTAGGTAAAGGTGAGCCCTTCCAGCTGAACAACCGGCTTCTCCATGATCTGTTCCTTCCTGCAGCAGCAATTGATTCCTTAATCCACCAGCAACCGGCTGACCAGCTTTACCCAGTAGCCCCCCTCGTAGTTCCCCGCAATGAGCCGGAGTGTATCGTCCTCCAGGATCAGGATCAAGAGATCATCTTCCATGACCGCAGTCAGGTCAAAGGCGACTTCATATCCATCTGTAGCGATCACCTTCAACGCGGTCGCCTCCGGCAGGGGGGCAGCCTCCGCAAGGATCGCTTTCACCGGAACACCGGTATATTCCTGGGGAGCCACATAGGTAACCTGCCCCTTGAGCTCGGCCTCGATGGTCGTCTCGGCTTCGGCAAATTTGGAAAGATAAAAGGAGAGCTCATGCTCCACCTTCCCCTCGACCCGGCACTGCGGCCCGGCCCAGGGGGGCACAAAGATCGCGGCGTAGTAATAGATCGCACCCGCAGAAAAAATGACCACAAGGACCGCGGTCAGGATCATCTGCATCCAGACCGGCCGTCCCGGGCGGGTTCCGTTTCCCTCCCGACCCCCTTTGAGCCGCAGCAGCCCCGCCTCGCCGATCAGGTTGAGCACCCCGGAGCCGAACAGCCCCCCCAGAAGAGAACCGGAAATAGCGGCCAGCCCGCTGATGAACAGGATATAGGTCAGCGGCGCCCCGGAAAAGAAGAGCAGCTGAAAGACGATCACGTTGGAGGCGGCCGAGAGCCCCCCGGCAACAGCATAGGCCACCGGGCCGCGGTGCCGCATCAGCAGAAGTACCAGGTCAAGCACCAGCCCCTGGGCAAATGAGACCAGGACAATGGAGATCCCGTGGGTGCTGCCGGTAAGCAGCTCGACAATCCCTTTCAACAGGCCGGCGATGGTGGCCGCGCCGGGACGGCGAACCAACCCTGCCGCCAGGATGATCCAGAAAACATGCAGTCCGGCGACGAACTGGCCAGCGCCGAAGGGAACCCCGAAAATCCGATTAAGCAGATTCCCCAGGTAGCCGATATAAGTGCTCAGCACCCCGCCGATACCGCTCAACACGGCCATGATCAGCAGATCGCGGTTGACAAAGTAGGGCCGCCTGCGGTGGCCGGTTTCCGTTGACGAGCCCATCATTCCGCGATTACCTCCAGTCTGACTACCGTCTTCACCCAGCGGCCCCCGGCAGACTCGTAAAGGTGCCAGCCCTGCCCTTCAACTGATGTGAAGGCGCAATCTTCATTATCGTAAACCCCGTCTTC
>JAAZPS010000358.1 GCA_012797095.1 Bacillota bacterium
AATCCGCGCAGCCGGGGCTACTGCTGCCGCAAAGGTCTGAATATAGCCCATTATGCACATAATGAAGATCGCATCTTCTATCCTTTGAAAAAGATTAACGGCGTTCACGAGCGGATCGGTTGGGAGCAGGCCATCAGCGAGATATCCGAGAAGCTGCTGGCAATCAGGGAGCGTCACGGCCCGAAGGCGCTCGCGTACATGGGCGGTGGCGGTACCGGCGGGCAGATGGAGGTCGGTGTCGGGGTGCCGGTGCTCCGGATGCTCGGCTCGCACTACTATTATTCTGCCCTGGCCCAGGAATTCTCCAATATCTTCTGGGTTGACGGCCGCATCACCGGACGGCAGGGGTTGATCACCTGGCCCGATCCGCACCGTGCTGACACGATGGTGGCCTGGGGCTGGAACGGCTGGATGAGCAATCAGGAACCGCGCACCCGGGAGCTGATCAGGGAGTTCCGGGCCGATCCCGGGCGTCGGCTCATCGTTGTCGATCCGCGCCGTTCGGAAACGGCCGAGCGGGCCGATATCCATCTGGCGCTGCGTCCGGGATCGGATACGATGCTACTCAAGGCCATGATCCGGCTCGTTCTGGATCACGGCTGGGAGGATCGCCCTTTCATCAACGAGCATGTCAACGGATGGAATGAGCTGGAGCCGCTGTTTGAAGGTTTTCCTGCCCGCCGGGCGGTGGAGGATCTCTGCGGTCTTGATTACGACCAGGTGCTCGAGGTTACCCGGCTCACAGCCCGGACCAAGTCATGCATTCACGAGGATCTGGGGATCTTCATGAACCGCAACTCCACGATCAACTGCTACCTGTTACATATTCTGCGGGCGATAACCGGCCGCTTCTGCGTGGAGGGAGGCCACCTCCTGCCCGCCTATTTTTTCCCCATCGGCGCCAATACCGACGAGCGCAACCCGAAGATATGGCGCACGGTCAAACATGATATGTTCCCGGTGATGGGCTCTTTTCCGCCGGCCATTCTACCCGATGAGATCCTGCACGATCACCCGGAGCGGATCCGGGCGCTTCTGGTCAGCGCCTGCAACCCGCTGCGCTCGTACCCCGATACCCTCGCGTACGAGAAGGCTTTTGCCGCCCTGGAGCTTTCGGTCTGCATCGAGGTGGCCTACAGCGAAACAGCGCGGCTGTGCGACTATGTGCTACCCTGCCTCAGCTATATGGAAACCTACGACAGCCCTGTTTTCAACTACACCTATCCTGATCTCTTCTTCCAGATGCGCCAGCCCGTGCTCGAACCGTTCAGCCCGGAGAGCAAGGAAGGTTCGGCGATCATCCTCGAGCTGGCCAAAGCGATGAGGCTGGTGCCGGAGCTGCCGGAGTCGCTTTACGAAGCGGGCCAAAGCGGGATCACCGCCTACCTGGGAGCAGTGAGCGCGTACCTGCAGGATAATCCGCAGCATATCCGGAGCATGCCTTTGATCCTGGCCGAGACCCTCGGCCGGGCCCTCGGCTCGGTCAACCAGGCACTGGTCATCGGGCTCCTGCTCAAGGGCAGTGATGCCTTCAAAGCTGGAGCGGTGGCAGGGGGCTACCCGAATGATTTTACCCTGATCGAGGCGCTGTTTAAAGAGATTCTGGCCCATCCGGAAGGGTCGTACCTGGTCAGATTCCAGGAGGATAACTTCAAGATGCTGGCCACGGCTGACAAGAAGCTCGCCCTGAAAATAGAGGAGCTGCTGACCCCGCTGGCGGAGGCAACCGTTGAAAGCGAGCGCGAAAGACTGCAGATGCCCGCCGAATACCCGCTGATCCTGCATGCGGGGCTCCATCTGGATACGGTGGCCAACACTTACTTGCGCAATCCCGCCTGGAACAAAACCCGCCGCTGGGCCACGATGCTGGTCAACAAAGCGGATGCGGCCAGTCTCGGGCTGGCTGACGGAGAGACGGTCCGTATCACCACCCGGGCCTCCGCAGCAGAGATCGAGGTCGAGATCAGCCCCCGGGCGGCGGAGGGCTGCGTCTATATTCGCCACGGCGGCGGTCTGATCTATGACGGAAAGAAATATGGCGTCAATGTCAATGAGCTGGTCCTCGGCACCGACCGCGATGAGATGTGCACGCCGATGCACCGCCGGATCCCCTGCCGGGTGGAAAAAATACAGTAAGATCGGCTCTAATCTGGCCGGATACGGCGATGGCCGAATGTTGTTTTCGATTATCCACGGCAGCATTCAATCTGTTCGGGAAGGGAGCGGGAGCATGACTGGTAGAGGTCTTCTCCATAAAAAGGTGGCCGTGATTACGGGGGCCTCCAGCGGCATTGGCCGGGCCACGGCACTGCGCTTTGCCCGTGAGGATGCCTCCCTGGTCCTGGCCAGTCGAAACGAAAAGGCGCTTGAAGAAGTAGCCGAGCTGGCCATGAAGGCCGGGGGACAGGTGTTAACGAAAAGAACCGATGTTTCCAGGGAGGTGGAGGTAAAAGGGCTCATTGAACTGGCTCTGGCCACTTTCGGCGAGGTGGATATCCTTTGTAACAATGCCGGCACTGCCGGCCAGCCGTATATGCACCCCGAAGATCAGGAAAGCCAGGATTGGCAGAACGTCCTTGCCGTGAATCTGCTCGGTGCTGTCTACGGTATCAAGTATATTGCCGCCCACATGAAGGTGCGGGGCAGCGGTGCTATTGTGAACACCTCCTCCGTGGCCGGCATCCGTGCCGGAGCCGGCTCCAACGCCTACAGTGCCAGCAAAGCAGCTCTGATCAGTCTGACCCAGACCGCGGCCTGCGATCTGGGGCAGTACAATGTGCGGGTCAACGCGGTTTGCCCCGGACTGATCAAAACAGAGATGACCAGGCCTGTTTTCGACTATGCCCGGGAGACAGGCAAGGAGGACAGATTGGGCTATCGCTGTGAGCTGAGGCGCTACGGCAAGCCCGAGGAGGTTGCCTCCGTTATTCTCTTCCTGGCCAGCGATGAGGCCGGCTATATTACCGGGCAGGCCATCCCGGTAGATGGCGGGAATACTGCATCGCTCAACCTTCCAGGAATGAAATTTTGATCTTTTGCTTGAGGCTCGCCGCGGCAGGGCAGACTCTGGAAAAAGAAATGTATTTATCGGCTCTGCTTGAGATTATTGCAACACGATCTTATGCCGGTTGTCCCGGCAGAAACCAGGGGCACGGTGGGAGACCGGTTTGAACCGGGGGGGGGTGAATGATGATGCGGTTAAGCAGCAGGTTTCCGGTGGCGGTGCAGATGCTGATCATTCTGGCCTGGTGTCCGGAGGAATTGAAGGTGACCAGCGAGCTGATGGCTTTAAGCGTCAACACCAACGCAGCGTTGATCCGCCGGATCATGGGCTATCTGAAAAAAGCGGGTCTGATTGAGGTTGCTCCCGGGGCTGGCGGAACGAAACTGACGCAAGATCCCGCCGGGATCACCCTTCTTCAGGTCTACCGGGCGGTCGAGCTGACCTCCCAGGATAGGCTGTTCGGGTTGCACGAGAGCCAGAATCTGCGCTGCCCCATCGGCAAACGGATCAATCGGATTCTTCGGCCGCACCTTGCGGGGGCGCGGGAGGCGATGGAAAGATCCCTTGCCGGGGTCACCATCGGGAAACTTCTCGATGAATTTCCCTCTTTCGAACAGACTTCGTTCAGCTGACCCGAGGCCTTTTTTGCCGGCCGGCCTGAGCACTCCATACACTGAAGGATCACCCTTTCCCCGAAACAGGCATCCCAACATTCTGCTGGATCACCCCGTTGCCCTGAACCAGGCACCCCATCATCCTGCGAAGAGCGCCTCGGTCATGGCAAGCCGTTCGGTGGGGTTTGCCGGGAGCTGACTATCGCTTCGGTCATATCGCTGGACCTGATGGAAAATTGGTGGAGCAGCGCCTGAGACGGTAGTGCAAACAGCTTGGGCTGTTTTTCTGCTTGGTTCAATCAATATGGGAGAGGGGGGATCGCATTCCGAGCCCCTCTCCGCCACCTCAGGCCCCCTTTCCCCCTGCTAACCTGGCGCCCTTTTCCTAGCGCTTTCCCCCTGTTATTCTGGCGCCCTCCCCGAGCGCTTTCCTCATGCTGAGCTCTTTCCCTGTCATCCTGAGCTCCTTCCCTGTCATCCTGAGC
>JAAZPS010000359.1 GCA_012797095.1 Bacillota bacterium
CCGATCTCTATATCACCATGGTCGATCCGCACCGTCCCGGCCATGAATTGAGCTACCACCCCGGGGAAACGAACTTGCGGCTGGCCGATGCGGTGATCGTCAACAAGGTGGATACCGCCAGCCTCGATCAGATCAATATCGTGCTTGAAAATATCGAACGGGTCAACCGCAGCGCCGTGATCGTCGAGGCGGCCTCGCCGATCTTGCTCGAAGATGCCGCGCTCATCAGGGGCAAAAACGTTCTGGTGGTGGAAGACGGCCCGACCATGACCCATGGCGGGATGAAATACGGGGCCGGCGTGATCGCGGCGAAGAAATACGGCGCCGCTGCCCTGCTGGACCCGCGTCCATTTGCCGAAGGATCGATCAGGGCGGTCTTCGAGAAATACCCCCATATCGGCACCTTTTTGCCGGCCATGGGTTATGGCGAGAAACAGATCCGCGATCTGGAGCTGACGATCAACCGCTCTCCTGCCGATCTGGTGGTCATTGCCACGCCCATCGATCTGCGCCGGATCATGGAGATCCGGAAGCCGGTTTTACGGGTAAAATATGAGCTGCAAGAGCTGGGCCGGCCGACACTGGACGACCTGCTGGCTCCTTTCTGCTAGAAGATATCGCTTTATTTTCAGCCGCTGGGCTGCTGCGGTAGGGGTCCCTGACCTGCTGCAGCATCTGCTAGCGGTTTTCTTTTCATGGCGGCGGTATGATAGAATTAAACAAAATTGAGGCGGGGGCTGAACCATGATCGATCTACGCAGCGATACAGTAACTCAACCCACCCCGGCGATGCGCCAGGCCATGGCAACAGCAGAGCTGGGCGATGATGTTTACGGGGAAGATCCTACCGTCAACCGGCTCCAGGGGCTCGCTGCAGAGATGCTGGGCAAGGAGGCGGCCCTGCTGGTTACCAGCGGTACCCAGGGCAACCAGATCGCGGTGATGACCCACTGCTCACCGGGCAGCGAGGTGATCATCGAGGAAGAGGCTCATATCTTCACTTACGAAGCGGGAGCGGCCGCGATGCTCTCCGGAGTGCAGCTGAGGACCCTGCGGGGCAAACGGGGGGCTCTTGATCCTGCCGATCTGGTTGCAGCGATCCGCGAGGTAAACATTCACTTTCCACCCACCGCGCTTCTCTGCCTGGAAAATACCCACAACCGCGCCGGGGGGGCAGTGATCCCGCCGGAGAAGATGGCATCGCTCTACCGCCTGGCCCGGAAGCACAATATTCCGGTACACCTCGACGGTGCAAGAATTTTTAATGCCGCTGTGGCCCTGGGGATCACTGCGAAAAAGCTGGCCTCCTTCTGCGACACCGTGCAGATCTGTCTCTCCAAGGGGTTGGCCGCCCCGGTCGGCTCGCTTATCGCCGGACCGCAGGAGTGGATTGCCCGGGCACGCCGCCACCGCAAGATCCTGGGCGGGGGGATGCGTCAGGCCGGGATCATCGCTGCTCCGGGGATCATTGCCCTCGAAACAATGGTCGATCGTCTGGTCGAAGATCACGACAACGCCCGTTTTCTGGCCGAAGAGCTTGCCGCGATGCCCGGTCTCGAGCTCGATCCGGATGAAGTTGAAACCAACATCGTGATCGCAGCGCTCACCCTGATCGATGCAACCAGATTCTGCGAAGCGCTGCGGGAGCGGGCCATCCTGATCAACCCTGTTGGAGGAAACAGGGTACGCTTTACCACCCACAAGGATATCACCCGGGCCGATCTGGAGAAAGCGCTGCCGCAGATCAATGCTGTTTTGAAGGAGGCGGCTTCCAGCCGTTCCCAAACTTGAAACTGTGGCTGCTCTGGAGAGGTCCGAGAGGATGAAAACAATGTTCACGATCCTGCTCTTGATCATATTGTTCCCCCTGCTGGAGCTGTGGATCCTGATCGAGATCGGCAAGGTTATCGGCAGCGGGGCGACCATCCTTCTGGTGATCGGGACAGGCCTCCTGGGGGCCTTTCTGGTCCGGCTGCAGGGGTTTCATCTTCTCTCCGAGATCCGCCGGGAACTGGCACAGGGGCTGCTCCCCGGGGATAAACTTTTCGACGGCCTCTGCGTGCTGATCGGTGGTCTTCTGCTGGTTACGCCGGGCCTGGTCAGCGACCTGAGCGGCTTTCTGCTGCTCCTTCCGTTTACCCGGAATCTGTTCAAAAAAGCAGCCGGACGCTACCTGCGCTCTAGAATCGAGCGCGGC